>JAABRB010000255.1 GCA_011391185.1 Betaproteobacteria bacterium | reverse complement strand
CGGCTTCTTCATCCTGACTTTCGCCTACCGCAGCACGCTCGGCGTTCAGGTGCGCTTCTTCGGCAGGAACTTCGGGGACCATCATCTCGAAGTCGCGGTCGGCTCCGGAACGCTGCTCGACATCCTCCTCAAGTGGCGCAAGTGGAAGCGGCTGCCCGACGTTCGAATCGTGGGCGTCGACTACGCCGAGGCCATGCTCGCCGGCGCCCGCAAGCGGTTTCGGAAGCGACCGAATGTCGAGCTGCACCTTGCCGACGTAGCCTCGATGGAATTCCCCGCCGGGACGTTTGACTCTGCAAACGTCGCAAATTCCGTGCACTGCTTCCCCAACGTCGACGGGAGCCTCCGCGAGATCTTTCGCGTGCTAAAGCCGGGCGGCCGCCTCGCCGCGAACGTGTTGCTCTTTCCGCGCGGCCCGCGCGTGCTGAAGTGGGTTGCGGGTCGCATCAACGACTGGGGGATGCGCAAGGGGATCCTCGTCACGCCGTACCAGCAGGAGGACATTCGCAACCGCGTCCGCGCAACGGGCTTCGAGCTGCTCGAGGAGCACGTCTCGGGCAACGCCTACAACCTTCTCGTCCGCAAGCCGGCCGGATAGCCCTCGGTCCTTGCCTGCTCGTGCGCGAGCGGTGGCCGTCAACGCCGTCTGCGGAGCTGACGCCTGGCGAGCGCGATCGCGAGCCGCTGTACGGGATTGCGGTTTCCGAACGGTCGCCAGGTGCGAACTAGCTTGTTGCGGTAGGCGTCGAAATGGACACCCCGGGGCGCGGCGATCACCCGCCCGCGGTCGAGCAGAATCTTCAGCGCCTCGGTGGCCGCGATCCCCGCGCACAACTCGCATGCCATCGGCGTCGAGGGCCCCTTCCCCGACGCGAAATCCACAGTGCTCGGATCGGCGAGGTATCCGCGCTGCAGCAGCGCCGGGGAGAGTCCGATCAGGAAGCGAATCGCCATTTCTTGCTCGGAGCATCCCTGCCAGCGAAAGTATTCCTCGAAGCTCATGCCGCCCGGCATGAAGTTGAGGAGCGCTGCCCCCATCCCGAGGGGAGCCACCGTGATCGCCGGGATTCCCCGTGCCGCGCAAGCGGCAAAAACGGCGCCGCGCGCGCGGAAGGCGAAAAAATCCAGACCATCGACGTAGACGTCCACACCTTCCAGGAAGCTCCCGACGCTGTCGTCCGTGACGCCCTTCGCAAAGACACGCAGATCGAGCTCAGGGTTGATATCGCGCGCCATTCGCTCGAGCACTTCCGCCTTTGCGCGGCCAAGCGTGCTGACCACGGCGCCGGCCTGCCGGTTGAAGTTCGCCAGCTCAAACGTGTCGAAATCGGCGATATGAAAGGCGCCAATACCCAGCCTGGTGAGCGTCAGGAGGTGCGAGCCGCCGACACCTCCGAGACCGGCGATGGCGACGCGCCCCCGGGAAAGCCGTCGCTGCTCGTCCGCTGTCACCCATCCGACATTGCGGGCAAATGCCCGGTCGTAGGAGAAAGTCGATGAGGCGGCCGAGTCCATGATCTGTTAACCCTACCGGAAGCTACGTCGACTTTAACATCAGCCGCGCGCAGTTAGGATCGTGCTAACTTTCGCTGATGCGTCTCCAGCTTGCGTTACGCAACGTTCTTCGGCATCGCCGCCGATCAGGGATGGCGCTTGTCGCGATCGCGTCGGGCGTAGCGGCGCTGATCCTTGCCAGTGGCTTCAACGACTGGAACTTCTGGACTTACCGCGAGCTCGCAATCCGATCTCAGTTTGGCCACGTCCGCATCCATGTTGCGGGATACTTGGAATCCGGAGTAGCCGATCCCTTTGCGTATCTGCTGCCCGACGAATCCGTCGAGCGCCAGAAGATCGCCTCTACGCCGCACGTGACCATTCTCGCACCGCGTCTTTCGCTGACCGGACTGGTTAGCCGCGGGGAATCCACGCTGTCGTTCATCGCCGACGGCGTGGATCCCTCGGCAGAAAGTGAACTGAGTCGAGCTCTTCTGATCGTCGACGGCGAAAATCTCTCGCCCGAGGACCCAACCGGAATTATCGTCGGCAAGGGACTAGCCGAAAATCTCGGGGTGCGCGTAGGCGAAGTTGTCGTTCTGCTCGCCAACACGAGCGCGGGGGGCTTGAACGCAACAGAAGTGCGAGTGCGCGGGACATTCTCGACAGTCACCAAGGCCTACGACGACGCCGCATTGCGGATGCCCATCTCGACCGCTCAGAAACTGATCAGAGTTTCGGGGGCTCACGCCTGGGTGCTCTTGCTAGACGACACCCGATACACGGAGACGACTGTCAAATCGCTACAAAAGGGACTAGGCGGAACGTCCTTCGAGATCGTGCCGTGGTGGCAGCTCGCGGATTTCTACAACAAGAGCGCGGCTCTCATGTCCAGGCAAGTCGGCATCATCAAGATCATCATTGCCGTACTCATTATTCTGAGCATTACAAATACCCTGCTGATGAGCGTCATGGAACGGACCGGAGAGATCGGTACGAGCATGGCCTTGGGCAACACTAGATTGCAGGTCCTGCGCCAGTTCCTGACGGAGGGGATTCTGCTCGGTGCGCTAGGAGGAGTCGCCGGTGCCGTAATCGGGTCGACACTAGGCGTCATCATTTCGGCGATCGGGTTCCCCGTACCGCCCCCGCCCGGGATGGCACGCGAATTTCCAGGAGGCATCCGAATCACCCTGGCACTGGTCACCGATGCGTTCATTCTCGCGGTTGCTGCGACGCTCGTGGCGAGCATCTATCCGGCGTGGCGAGCGTCGCGGCTAGCGATCGTCGACGCTCTTCGGCACAACCGATGAACCGGTTTCAATCACTTGCGGGCCAAACGTCGCGACTGTTGAGTCTTGCGATGCGAAACATTCTCCGGCAGAGGACCCGAACTGCGATAACGCTCTGCGCCATCGCGTTCGGGGTAATCGGACTCATCTTGTCGGGCGGTTTCGTGCACGACTCATTCATCCAGCTTGGCGAAGCGGTGATCCACTCCCAGTCCGGGCACATCCAGATCGCGAAAGCAGACTATTTCACGATTGGTTCGCGCAAGGCTGAGGAGTACTATATTTCCGATCCGAAGCCGTTAGCGGCCCGTGTCGCCGAGTTCCCCGAGACTGACGATGTGATGGGCCGGTTGAGCTTCTCAGGCTTGCTCACGAACGGTCGGAGCGACTATGCGATCGTCGGCGAGGGGATCGAGCCCGACAAAGAGGCGCGCCTTGGGACTTTCCTGATCATCGCCGAGGGTCGGCGTCTGGCAGACGCGGACCGGTTCGGGATGCTCATCGGCAAGGGGGTTGCACAAGCGCTCAAGCTCAAACCAGGAGATCAAGCGTCCTTGGTAGTGAGTGCCTCCGGGGGCGCGATGAACACGCTCGACTTCGACGTGGTGGGCGTATTCCAGTCGTTCTCGAAGGACTACGACGCCCGGGCGATCAAGATCTCGCTGCCCGCAGCGCAGGAGCTGCTCGACACCAAAGGCGTCAATCTCCTGGTCGTTTCGCTCAAGAGGACGGAGGATACGCAGCGGGTCGCGCGGGAGTTTGCAACGAGCCTGCCTGGGGTACAGAAACTCGAGATCAAACGCTGGCAGGAACTCAACGACTTCTACGCCAAGACGGTGCAACTCTACGATCTTCTTTTCGGCGTGCTGCAAGTGATCATCCTAGCCATGGTGTTGCTCAGCGTCTCCAACACGGTCAACTTGACCATCTTCGAGCGGACCGGCGAGTTTGGCACGATGCGCGCGCTGGGCAACCGCGGGCGGGACATCTTTCTGCTGGTGCTTACGGAATGCTCAGTGCTCGGACTGTTCGGCGCGGCACTAGGCGTCATTCTCGGCGTCTGCCTTGCATGGCTAATCTCGGCGATCGGGATCCCGATGCCCCCGCCGCCGAATGCCGACATCGGCTACACGGCGCAGATTCGAATCGTTCCGTCGGTGGTGGTTGGTGCGCTGGCCATCGGTGTGGTCGCGACCGTGCTTGCTGCCATCGCCCCGGCACTACGGGTGGCGCGAACCAAGGTGGTCGACGCGCTCAGACAGAACGTCTGATGACTCGTGCCGGGTGTCGTGGCCGGCGCTTTTCTGACCGGCTTCGTGGCGACTGTGCTCGCCTCAGTGCTTCCCGCGCTCAGGGTGGCGCGGATTCCGGTGGTGGACGCTCTCAGGCAGAACGTGTGACGGCCGGGCATGGATGGCGGAAGCCAGAACAACGGGCCCGGATCCTACAGGGGCTTGCGGAGCTGATCGCGGCTCAACTCGCAGTCGCGAAGTATCTTGGAGAGCGGCCCCGGGCCGAGCGTCTCGCCCGCATGGACGGGCACCACGGTAACCCGACCATCGAGGTGGCGGAGAATGCGATGACTGCCCCGGGTGCGCACCACGTCGAACCCGGCCTTCCTCGACGCGACGATCAGATCGCACCCGGTGACGCTGGGCAGCGCGCTCACGCGTCGACAGTGACCCGCTGAACCCCCACGAAATCCAAGTCCTCCGGCACCTGGCCTTGGTCCGCCAGGCAGAGCTCGATCGCCTCGCGAATGCGGGCCATCAATTCGTCGAGGGACTTCGCCTGCGTGTGGCAACCCGGCAGCGCCGGGACGGACGCCACGAAATAACCTTCCGCGTCCCTCTCAACCACCACGTCGAACTGTCGCGTCATGGTAACCTCGGGAACGGATTTTACGCTTCTGTGCGCAAGCGTTGCGGTGGTTTGGCACGCTGACGGGCCGGCAAGCAACCCGCGTCACCCAGCGGCTTGCCGTTGAGGCCGCCAAAGTGGTTGCGTTCGTTACTGACCGCCGCCAACTGCACGCGCCCACGTGCGAGCGGCGTCCGTGACGGGCTTCGTGGCGACTGTGCTCGCCTCAGTGCTTCCCGCGCTCAGGGTGGCGCGGATTCCGGTGGTCGACGCGCTCAGACAGAACGTCTGATATTCGCGCCAGGAGCGCGCGCCAGACACCTCAGGACGCGAGGCGTTTCGGACGAACGCGCCAGGCCGCTACCGCGGCGACGCCAAAGAGCAATGCCGTCCCGGGCTCGGGCACTTTGCGATCACCGGGCTCGCCGTAGAGCGCGAGCAGCTTCACGTGCTCCTTGTACCCATCGCAATTGCTCACACCGCTACCCGTGGTGCCGGTGTAACAGCCGGTGCCGACCAGCCAGTAGTTCGCAGTCACCCCACCCGCATTCACATCGTTCTTGGAGCTCACAACGAGGTTGGAGTAATTGCCGATCAGGCTCCAGCCGTTCGAGGTGAGCTGGCTATAGTTGAACCCGCCCAGCGGCAGGGATCCCGGCGCGGGATTGCCGCTCGTGTAGGCAAACACGAATATGTCGGAGTCCGTGTTCCGGTACCCGATCTCCACTCCAGTCAGCTTCATGCCTCCCCCGCCGAAGCCGAAAAGCAT
>JAABRB010000254.1 GCA_011391185.1 Betaproteobacteria bacterium | reverse complement strand
CGAGTATCGATCGGCTTCCCCCCGCGCACGATTTCGCTCACGACGCTGATAAGCGCCTCGCGATTGCGCAGCCGGACCGGGTCAGGCTCCGGATGCGATTCCTTGATCGCAACGTAACGCTGGCATGAGCGTTCGTAGGCCCATACGAAAACGTCACAGAGCAGTTCGACGCGGTTGAGTTCGTACACGCCCAGCGTTCCGTCGATATAGGCCTGCTCGGGAACGTCCACAAACGATAGCGGCGACAGGTTGCGCTTGATGAGCGGGATGTTGGCGCCCAGCCGCGATACTCGCTTGTTGACGTCGAGGAACGGCTGCAGGTAAGGGATCTGCACCATCAAGAAAAACGCCTGCTCGAACGGGTCGCGTATCGCGCGTGTCTTGTCGAGGATGAGGCGATAGTATTCTTCGATCTGTTGCGGAACGGCCAGAGGCAGAAAGACGCTGCCGCCGATCTCGATAGTCGTCGTGCGCAGACGTCCAGACGCGTTCGGGTCTGGGAGCAGGTTTTCGGATAGGAGTGCGTGCAGGTTGAAGAAGGTGAAGGCGTCGAAGCCGATTTCCTCTGCGTGGTCGACAAGCATCTCGATCGCGGCCTTGTGGTTCAAGATCATCTGCGCTTCGCGTTGATCCTTGCCTTCCGCTGCGTGTCCGAGCTCGATGAGGTTCTGGGTTTCAAGGCGCGTATAGGTATTGCCCTCGAGCCGGCTCGACGCCCAGGACAGGTCGATCATCAGCCTGCTCAGGACATCGCGGGCGTACGTGCCGGCCGTGCGCTCCATCGCGGGCGAGCGGCCCAGGCTGTGTAGATGCCTGAGAACCGAATCGGGGAGGTATGCGGAGCGGTTGGGCTCGTAGCCTTCGAGGAATGCACGGTTGTACCCGACGGGTTTGCGTTCCGGGATCGGGCGCCGCACCAACGCCTTTACCTCCTGGCCCGCGGGCGAGAGCGGGACATAGACCTCGGCCGTGGCGACGACGACATCCGGTGCCTCTGTGATCTGAGCGGCGGCGGTAATCGAGGCAAGCCGGTATCGGCTGGCCCTGCCCTCGCCAGCCTTGGCGATGCGTTTGGCTTCGAGGAGTTGAGCCAGCCGCCGCTGGAGCGTCCTGCGATCGAAATCGAGGCCGGCTGCCTTGGCGGCCCGCTCGAGATCTGCGATGCCGACGCCCCCCTTGTGGGGAGCCAAGAGCGCAGCAAGCTCATCAAGCTCCTGTTTTGTAATACGTTTCGGCATTTTTCTGTCGCGACTCCAAACTTTCGCGACAGTATAGGCTTTTATTTGTCGCGAAAGCCAGCTTATTTGTCGCGATTATCCCTTTCACGACAGTTACGGTTCGCGAATCGCGCGGCTTAACCCGCCCACCCCTAGGACCACTACTGGGAACGCCCGAGGCAGCGGGCAAACCGGATATGCCGCGCAGAAATCGGGTCACGGGCCCCAGGAGACACGCTCATGCCGAGAGCATTCCAAGCCTTATGGTCGCCCCGCTCGCTCGCCGCCGCGCTCGAGCGGGCGTCGTTGCCCGGGGCCTGAAATCCGCTGCCGGAGGCAACGGGCGTTGCGAAGCGGTCGATCCCGCGCGCACAATATCCTCTCCATCGCCCAAGGCTCCTCGCCAAACCGCACTGCGCAGCCGGATCCGCCGCGCATGGCGAACGCGCCGGATTGATTTGCCTATCCGTTGCCCGGGCCCGCCGGCGGCGCTGTGCTAGACGTCGCCGAAGGCCTCGGAATAAGGAATCCCTTCCTGAACCCCGGAGTTCCTCGGAGACGCCTTCGTCAGCTGGTGCGAGGCCGACGGCATCCTGATCGACTACATCGAGCCGGGAAAGCCGAACCAGAATGCCTTTATTGAACGCTTCAATCGCTCATATCGGGAGGAAGTGCTCGACACCTGGATGTTCCGAAACCTCGACGAGGTTCGAGAGCTCAGCTGGGCGTGGATGCTCGAGTACAACGAGGAGAGAGATCACGACGGGCTCGGCGGGCTGACTCCCGCCGAAGCCCTTCAACAGGCCAGAGTCTCTACTTTTGAGTTGTCTACTTGACGGGGAAGCTTACGGTGGGACAGGTCGAGGAAGAGCGGCTCAATCTGAACACATCTTTTCCTGCGGACGAACTCAGTTCGAAGTGGGCCGCGCTGCTTGCGGATTTTCGGGCCTTGCTCAATTCGCAAGTGCAGGCGTTCCACGTGGCGGCGGCCCGCGGGGATTCGGAACCGGCACATCTGGTGGCCAAGTGTCTTCAGGCCGCACGGCACAGGTGGCTCCGAACACCCTACGTGCCCTCGGCCGAACCACTCGCCGAAGCCTGGTCATCCCGACTGGCGAGCGAGGAGACCGGCGCGTAGCGGAGCCTGGACCGAGTCGTGTGCGTGGACTTTGTCACGCTGGCCGCCTGCTGACTCATCCTGCGAGCCACTCGCGCTAATAGCGTGGCGCGGTCATCTCTTGAACGGGGCCGCCATGGGCAAAGCGCGCAGGAATTTCGATCTGGGTGAGCGGGTGCGCGTCTGGTACAGGAGCGCGCGCAAATGGAAGGTCGCGACCGTCAGGGCGTGGATCTTCGTCCCCGGCGGGCACTCGCTGGTTGCGGACTATTACCAGGTGCGTTGCAACGGCACGGATAATCGGCGCTACTACCGCGCCGACGAGCTCCGGCCGGTGAAGTAAGGCCGCCGGTCAGCGGCCGGCGATTCGGATTCGCTCGGGTGGGGCGGCACGCATGCCGCCCCACCGGGAATCGGCGTGTGACGTTCGGGGCGCGCCGATCCCCTCAGCCGGCCGCGACGTCGCTGCGCCCCGCGTGCCTCAGCGCGTCGAGGGCCGTGGCGTCGAACGCCCAGTCGCTCCGAGTCGTGGCTGCGAGCGCTGTGGCGATCGCAGCGGTCAGCTGCTTCCACACGCCCCTGTCCTTCGCGAACTTGATCAACACCCGGCGCGTCTCCCGATCGAAGGGGAGCTTCGCGGGGAGATCGAGCAGGGCGGCGAGGAACGCAGCCACCAGCGTGCGCTCGGCCGAGACGAGCCCCTTTGAGAGAAGCTCGCGCAACGCCGCAATCACCGGTGCGGGTACGTCCAGGTCCTCGAGATCGGTGAATCGAAGCAACTCGACATCCGCCAGCGTCCACGACTTCGCTTGCATCACGAAGCCGAACGGTCCAGCTGAGATCAGGCGATCCGACGGCGAGCGTGCAACGGGCATGTCCGAAACCATCGAGAAATCGATGTTCGCCATAGAAGAGACCATCATGCGCGCGTCCAGGGCGAGGCTCGCCCGCACCGTGGCGGACGCTCCCCATCCGGCCGCGAGCATCTGCGGCACCGTCCTCAGCGCCGGCAGATCCTTCGCGCGCTCGCCCTCGGCGCGCGCATGCACCGCGATGAAGTTTGTGTGGCGGCTCATGAGCTGGTAGTCGACAGCGAGCTGCGTGGCGGCCGCAACCGATTCATCGTCCTCTTTCACGCTGAGCGCGAGCAGCCGGTTGGCCGCTGCCAGGCGCGCGAGCGTCGGGACCTCCGCCGGATCGGCCGCGGCACATCCGGGCAGCGCCACGCGCTGCTCGACGAAACGGCCGTCGGCGAGCTCCAGCACGAGTTTCGCTTCGCCGTTCGGCGGGGCATCAAATGCGGCAAAGATCGTGACGGTGTCACCCTGGTAGACGCTCGTGAGCGCCGCCGGTGATTGCTCCCTTGCACTCACGGGCCAGATGACCCGCGCCGACCGGGCGCGCGGCTGCAGGATCCGCTCGAAATGCCGGTGGATGCGCAAGGCCATGTCCTCGCGCGGCGTGACGAGCTCGCACGCACCGCCAGTCGCCTCAGCGATCCCGCGCACCAGGCTCTCTGCGGGCGAGGCGCCCACCCCCACTGAGAAAATCCGATGGCGCGAGGTCCTGGCGCGCGCGATGATCGCCTCCGCGCCCCACACCTCGCCATCGGTGACGAGCAGGAGATCGTGCGACTCGAACCCCGGTGCGGCGAGCGCAAAAGCGTGCTCGAGTGCGGCGCCGATCTCGGTGCCGCCCATGTCGGCATCGATGCGGCCGATCCAGGCATGCGCCGCTTCGAGGCGCTTTGCGTCCGCGGGGACACAGCTCGGGAAAAGCGAGCGGTGCGTGCTGCCGAAGGCGGTGAGGTTGAAGCTGTCCTGCGGGCGCAGCGACGTGAGGATGCGCCGCACGGCCTCCTTCGCCTGCGCGATCGAATCGCCCGCCATCGAGCCAGAGCAGTCGATGACGATCTTGACGCTTCGCGCGCCCTGGCCAGGCTCGGCCGGAACGACCGGAACAAAACTCGCCGCCGCGACGAAACGACCGGCATCGCGATCCACCGCGGCGAAGGTGCGGGCCGCGTGGGGCGCCTTAAGGGTGAGCACGAAGTCACGATCGAGCCAGGCGCGGCCCTTGGCAAGCGTCACCTCGGTCGAGGCCTCACCCTTCGCGATCGCGATCGAGTGCGTCGGCGAATCGAGCTCCGCGTCCCGCAGCGCCCCGCGCAGCGTGACGCTGAGCGAATAGGCGTTGGCGGCGAACACATCCACGCCCGGCACCTGATGGGGCTGCATTCCCTGCGCCTCGGGCGCGCCGTAGCGCGGCGCGACCACGGTCGGGAGCACGAAGCGGAGCAGCTCCCCGTTCCAGCGGTGAAGCTTCGCGTAGCGGATCTTGACCGTAGCGACTTCGCCTGCGAGCAGATTTCCCACGCTCAGCGAATAGAGCCCCGGCTCGACCTGCTCCAGCATGATGGCGCTGTCGCCATCGGTGATTGCCTCCTCGTAATCGTGCTCGGCCTGCGTGCGGCCCACGACTGTTCCCGTGAGGACCTTCTCGCCGAGGGTGACCTCCAGCGCGAGGAGCACCGCCTCGCGGGGCAGGGGAAAGGTGTAGACCGCCTCGATGTTCACGTTCTCGCGGTTGCGGTAGGTCTGCGCGAGCGTCACCTCCTCGAGGAGATCGGTGAGCTCGGCGCGAACCTCCACGCCCTCGAGCGGGACGGCGGTCCCCGTGCTGGACTTCATCATGGGTGCGTTCATTCGGATTCCTTTCGGATGGACTCGAGGGCGTCGCGCACGCGCCCCGTCAGCTCGCGGACCTGTTCGGGGCTCAACCGCGCGCGGCCGGGCTCGACGTGCAGCTCGACCCCCTCCCCCAGCACCAGGTGACTCCAGACCTCGACCGTTCCTGCACCCCGCGGCCGCGGCGGGGGCACTTCGCCCTCCGCCTCGCCGGCGAGCAGCTCAGCGATGCGTTCCAGCGAGAGCCCCGCGCGCTGCCACTTCTGGATCTCGAGCAGTTGCGCGAGCTGATCCCGCCCATACCGCGCCGCGCGGGTCTCCCCCACCGGGCGCGCGACCAGCCCCTGCTGGATGTAGTAGCGCACCGTCCTCTTGGGGAGGCCGGAGAGCACGCAGAGCGCTTCGAGCGAGAACTGATCGGTGTCGGACATGGCGGGGACG
>JAABRB010000253.1 GCA_011391185.1 Betaproteobacteria bacterium | reverse complement strand
GCGATCGCGTCCATCCGCACGTACCGCTGATGACCGACCGCATTGCCGCCGCCGCCGTGGAAATTCAGAACGAGCGGCAATGGCCGACCCTCCGCGGCCTGCGGAGGCACGTGTACCAGCGCCGTGCGCTTCATGCCGTCGTGCCGGACGGTGATGCTGATCACGCCGCCCGCGGCATGCCCCGTAAGCGGCGCAAGCGCACCGAGCAGGAAGAGAACCGAAACGAAGTGCAGGATTCTGATCGCCACGCCGGCAGTTTGCCTCAGGGGGTGGGCGATTCCAACCGTTGCCGTGGCATCCGGCGGGGCCGACCACTCAGCGACGCGGCCCCCAACGCAGCACCAGCGGCGCAAGCACCGCGCCGCTGCCGAGCGTCGCATAGGCCACGCCCCACGCGATCCCGGGAGCCGTCGTGCCTGCGGCATCCAGCGCGGCTCCGAACACGAGCGGCGCCACGAATCCGGCGCCGAAACCCAGTGCCGAGTGAAGCGCCAGCGCGCTACCCCGGGCAGCCGGGTCGGCCACCTGCACCAGCCCGGCCGTGAGTGTCGAAGAATCGCTCATCACCAGCGCCATGTGCACGATGGCGATCGGGAGCAGCACATACCACGGCGCGCCGATCAGGAATCCGAACCCGCAGCTGATCAGCCCCGATACGGTCATGCACGCCCGGATCACGCGCGCCCGGCCCGAGCGCATCGCGATCTCATTGCCGAATATGCTGGCAAGCGGCGCAAGCAGGTTCGCGATCGCCGCGATGGCGATCGGACCCAGCGGCCAGGTCTCGCCCTGCTCGCCTTGCGCGCGCGCGAGAAACGCCACCATCCATGAGCGCGTCCCGAACAGCTCCCAGCAGTGCACGGCGTAACCGAGGATGAAAGCCATTGCCGCACGCTGGCGCAGCACCGGCCGGAAATCGAGCAGTCGGGGTCGCTGCGCAGGCGCAATCGGCGTCCGCGGCGGCAGTCCGGCAAACACCATGGCGCCTGCAATGGGCGGACCAATGGCCGCAACGAGGAATGCGGTCCGCCACCCTGCCAGTTCGGCAACCACGCCGGCGAGAAAAACCGAGCCGGCCATCCCGACGCCGAAGATCGCGGTGTAGAACGCGATGGCACGGCCCTGCACGGTACCCTCGGTATTGTCGGTGAGCGCCCGCAGACCGGGCATGTAGGTTCCCGCGACGCCCGCGCCCACGAGCAACTGAAAGAAAGCCCCGCTCGCGGGCCCCTGCGCGAGCAGCCCGAATCCCGCGCTGCCGGCTCCGGCCACGATGCTGGATGCAAGGTAGATACGTCGCGCGTCAATCCGGTCCGTGAGGCTGGTGAGAACCGGCACCGCGACCATGTAGCCGGCAAAGAAGAGTCCGGAGAGCAGCCCCGCCTCCGTTCCACTCATGCCCCACTCGTCGCGCAGTCCCGGCAGCAAAGCGGGATAAGTGGAGAATCCCGCCAGACTCACCACGTGCGCCACGCACAGCCACGCAATCACCCGCCACGCTCGCTCGTGAATCTTCTTCATTTTCGATTGCGGGACGAGGGCTTCAACGGTTGAACTCGGAGCTCAGTACAGCGGGAAGGAGGGTAACGGGAGGAAACCAGCCGGTTTCCTCCCGTTCGTAACCTTCCGGTCTTGCCCGCGAAGAAACCGGACGGTTTCTTCTACCGGTGCGTCCAGTGAGGCTTGCGCTTCTCTACAAAAGCATTCATGCCTTCTTTCTGGTCGTCGGTGGCGAAGAGTGCGTGGAACATGCGGCGCTCGAACAGGATGCCCGGGGTCAGCGCGCTCTCGTATGCCTGGTTGACGCACTCCTTCGCGGCCATGACCGCCGGCAGCGACATCTCCGCGATCGTCGCCGCGCACGCCATCGCTTCGTCCATGAGCCTGTCGGCAGGCACGACGCGCGAGACCAGGCCGGCCCGCTCGGCTTCTTGCGCGTCCATCATGCGCGCGGTCAGGATGAGGTCCATGGCCTTCGCCTTGCCCACGGCGCGCGGCAGTCGCTGGGTGCCGCCTGCGCCGGGGACCGCTCCAAGCTTGATCTCGGGTTGCCCGAACTTCGCCGTGTCCGCGGCGATCAAAATGTCGCACGCCATCGCGAGCTCGCAGCCGCCGCCGAGTGCGTAGCCACCGATTGCCGCGATCACCGGCTTGCGCACTTTCCGGATCGTCTCCCAGTTGCGCGTGATGTACTCGCTCTTGAAGACATCCATGTAGCCCCAGTCCTTCATCGCGGCGATATCGGCGCCGGCGGCAAAGGCCTTCTCGTTCCCGGTGATCACGATCGAGCCGATGTTCTCGTCCGCTTCGAAGGCGGCAAACGCGCTCCCCAGTTCGTTCATGAGCGCGTCGTTGAGCGCATTGAGCGCCTTCGGCCGGTTCAGCGTCACGAGGCCGACGCGGCCGCGCGTTTCGACGAGTATGTTCTGGTACGTCATGGACCCTCCGGAAGTATGGATAGTGGACGTGAGGCGGCCGGGTCAGTCTGACACCCGGACGCACACGCCGCGCGTCGCACGTTACTTGAGCGCCTGCACGATCTGGCGCACCGCCTGACCGAGCAGCAGCGCGTCGATGCCGGCCGCAATCAGCGTAAATCCTTTTTCCAGGTAGGGCTTCGCCGCAGCGGCGGAGCTCGCGTAGATGCCGAGCGGCATGCCGGCGCGCTCGCACGCGAGACGGATACCCTCGATCGCGGCCAGCACGTCGATGTGATCGACCTGGCCGAGCCGGCCCATGCTGCCCGACAGATCGTAGGGGCCGACGAAGGCTGCGTCCACGCCGGGTACGGCGAGGATGTCTGCGATGTTCTCGACCGCCGTAATGTGCTCGATCTGCACGATCACCGCAGTGGACTCGTTGGCGTGCGTGACGTAATCCTGGAAGCTGAGCCCGTAGCCCTGGGCGCGAACGATGCCCACACCACGGCTGCCGAGCGGCGGGTACTTGCAGAACGATACGATCGCGCGTGCCTGCTGGGCCGTGTTGACCATGGGTACGACCACGCCCGCCGCGCCGGTGTCGAGCGCCCGTTTGAGCGTGGACTCGTGTCCGTCCGCGACGCGCAGCACACCCGGCACGCGCGCCGCCTGCAGGAGGCGCTGTGCCCAGAGTGCGTCGAGCGGCGCATGCTCGCAGTCGATGAGCAGCCAGTCGAGCCCCGCAGCCGACATCACCTCGGCCACCTCGAGCGCCGGCAGCGTGACGAACGAGCCGATCAGCCGGTCGCCGCGGCGCAGGCGGGTCGCAAATGTTTCGCTCATTCCGGTCCCGGTCGCCGTGTGGCGATCCCGCGCATCACGTGCTTCATGTTCTCTCGGATCCGCGCTTGTACTCGGAGAGCGGAACGACGTCCGGCAGCACAAGCCGCTTGCGGTCCGGCGGCATCTCGGCCAGGGCATCGGTCTCGATCATGGTTGCGAGGCACCGCACCGTCAGGTGCTGGTACAGGGCGGTCGCGTCCTTCTTCCATGCGAGTTCCTCAGCCGTCAGTGCCCGGCGGATCGTTGCCGGTATCCCGGCGGCCAGCGTGCGCGGCGGCACGACCATCTCGGCTCTTACGAACGCGAGCGCGGCCACGATCGCGGACTCCCCGATCACCGCGTTGTCGTTCACGACCGCATGGATGCCGACCATCGCATTTCGTTCGACCGTTCCCCCGTGGATGACGGCGCCGTGGCCGATGTGCCCGTCCTCGCCGATGACCGTGTCCTTGGTGGGAAACCCGTGGAGGATGCAGCAGTCCTGGACATTCGCGCCGCGCTCGATCACCAGCCGCCCGAAGTCGCCGCGCAGAGACGCGCACGGGCCGATGTAGACGCCGGGACCGACGATCACGTCGCCGATCAGGACTGCGGACGGATGCACGTACGCGGTAGGATGGACCACCGGCACGACACCGTCGATCGAGTAGACTTTTACCATGCGGACGATTTGCCCCGGTGGGGGTGCCGGTCAGGGACGGATTCTATCGTATGCGGCGCCACGGAACGCGGCTCGGAATGCTGCTGGCCCTGATTTTCGCCATGACGCGCGCAGCGGCGTTTGACCTGCAGGGCCACCGCGGCGCGCGCGGGCTCGCGCCGGAGAACACGCTAGTCGCGTTCGCGCGCGCGCTCACGATCGGGGTCACCACGCTCGAGCTGGACTGCGGCGTGACCCGCGACGGCATCGTGGTGGTCAGTCACAATCGCGCGCTCGATCCCACCATCACGCGCGGTCCTGATGGCCAGTGGCTGTCCGGCTCGCCACTCATCCGCACGCTGGATGCCGCCGCGCTGGCCGACTTCGATGTGGGGCGGATCCGCCCGGACACCGACTACGCGCGGCGCTTCCCGTCGCAGCAGGGCGCGGACGGCGCGCGGATCCCGCGCCTCGCCGAAGTCTTCGCGCTCGCGCAGCGTGCGGGCAACCGCACCGTGCGCTTCAACATCGAGACCAAGATCGACCCGACCCGGCCCGGGGAAACCGTCGGTCCGGAAGTCTTCGCGCGCAGCGTGATCGCGGTCGTTCGCGAGCACGGCGTTGCCGCGCGGACCACGATCCAGTCGTTCGACTGGCGCACGCTCGGAATCGTGCAGGCCGAGGCGCCGGAGATCGCCACCGTCTATCTCACCATGCAGCAGACCGGCGAGGACACCATCCGGGCCGGTGCGAATGAATCGCCGTGGACGTCCGGCATGCGATTTCGCGATCACGGTACCGTGCCGGGCATGGTCAAGGCGGCTGGCGGCGCGGTCTGGTCGCCGTTTCACGGCGACGTGACACCCGCATTGCTTGCGGAGGCGCATCGGCTCGGTCTGCAGGTGATCCCCTGGACGGTCAACGATCGCGCGACGATGGACCGCTTGATCGACCTCGGCGTGGACGGCATCATCTCGGACTACCCGGACCGGCTGCGCGAAGCCGCGCGCGCGAAAGGCATTGCGCTGCCGACCGCGACGCCGGTCGAGCCCTGAACCCAATGCGCTCGCGGCGCGTATCTCGGGTCAGGAGGACGAATCGATGGGCTGGTTGACCGAAACTGCCGGGCGCAGGCTGGCGCGATTCCTGACCAGGGAGGTTCCGCGCAGCACCCAGATTGCCACCGCCACCCAGGAACAGCTCGCGGCGGCGCTGCGGCCGGGCGACGTGCTGCTCGTCGAAGGCAACACGCGCATCAGCGTGGTGATCAAGTACCTCACCCGGTCCACCTGGTCGCACGCCGCGCTCTACGTCGGCGATGCGCTGCCGACGCGCGAAGCGCGGGAGGTTCCGCGCGTGCTGGTCGAGGCCGATCTCACGGACGGCGTGCGCAAAGTGCCGCTCGCGCGCTATGCGCACCTGCATACCCGCATCTGCCGCGCCGTGGGCCTGAGCGATGACGATCGCAAGCGGGTGGTCGAGTACGTCGTTTCGCGCCTCGGCCAGCAGTACGACCTGAAGAACGTCTTCGACCTCGCGCGTTACCTGCTTCCGACGCCA
>JAABRB010000252.1 GCA_011391185.1 Betaproteobacteria bacterium | reverse complement strand
CGAGAAACTCCTGCTCCGGATTGCTAAACCAGAGCAGAAACGGCTGGTGCATCTGCTCGAAGATCGAGAACTGCGCGTCGTCCTCGTCGACTTCCTCCGACTCGAGCGATTCGGTCTGCGGTCGCGCGCCACGGCGTCGGCAATCGTCGAGAAACGTGTTGTTCAGGATCCGGAAGATCCAGCCGCGAAACGCCGCCTCGTGCTCCAGGGTGTCCAGCGACCGCCAGGCCCGCGCAACGGTCTCGGCGACCAGATCCTCGGCGTCGGTGTCGTTCCGCGTCAGCCGTCGCGCGACGCCCTGCAGCCGCGACAGAAGCTCAAGCACCTGAGTTTCAAAGGATTTCTTCGATATGGGCATAAACCCCTCTTTCCGAGAGACGCAGCGCACCCCAATTCGGTTCCCGCTTTCGGCAGGTTTTGTTTCGACGCCCTTGCGCGCGGAGGCGCGAAGGCCCGCGGGTTTGCTCGCGAGCAATATGCCACGCGACGTCGATCGGGCTGGAACCGATTCGACTCGGCGCGCGTCCCGGACGATGTAGGCGCACGAAATTCGAAGCGCCGCATTCGCGACCAAGGGAGAATTCCGCCATGACCATCGCTGCAAGCCGTACCGACCGCAAAACGCTTTCCGGAATTCGTGCAGTACTCAAGGCCGCGAACTACGCGTTGCGCCGCGTTCCGCTCAGCCGGACGCAGATAGCAGGTCGCCTGTCGATGCTCGACAGCGACCTCATCACGATCGCTGCGGTGCGTGGACTCGTCCTGCGGGTGCGCGGCGGCGCACTCTGGATCACTCAACACAAGGATACGCAGGATCACGTCGTGCGTGCCGGCGAAGCGTTTCTGGCCGATCGTGCCGGCCCGATGGTCATTCAGCCGCTCGGCAACGTCGAGCTCGCGGTGGAGTGGCCGTCGCGTGGCACCGATCGCCTTTCGCCCGGCCTCGAGCAATTCGAGCTCGCGAGCTGAACCTCGCGCCGCGCTGGAACCGTTTCGGTTGCTCGCGCGTCTCGGGTGATGAAAGCGCTCGCGAATCGCGTCGCCGAACAGATTGAACCAAGGAGGATACGGCCATGACTATCGCAGCAGACTACGTGCGGCGCGTGGACAGCATCGCGCTCGAGCGAAAGGTGAAGGCGATGTACCGTGACGTCGCGAACGACCCGCACGGTGAGTTCCATTTCGAGATGGGCCGCACGCTGGCGGAGCGCCTCGGCTACTCGCCCACGGATCTCGACGCGATTCCGCAGGCGGCGATCGATTCCTTCGCCGGGGTGGGCTACTATTTCGATCTGGCTGCCCTGCAGCCCGGCGAAACCGTCGTCGACCTCGGCAGCGGCTCGGGCACGGACAGTTTCGTCGCGGCGCTGAAAGTCGGCAAGTCCGGCACGGTGATCGGCGTCGACATGACCGACGAGCAGCTTGCCAAAGCGGAAGGCCTGCGCGCCGCGGCGCGCTTCGACAACGTCACGTACGTCAAGGGCTACATCGAAACCACCGGGCTCTTCGATCAGAGCTGCAACGCGGTCATCAGCAACGGCGTCGTCAACCTCGCTCCGGACAAGGTGGCGGTGTTCAAGGAGGCCGCGCGCATCCTGAAGCCCGGCGGTCGTCTGGCGCTTGCGGACATCGTGACCGAAGTGCAGCTGCCGCAGGGCATCACCTGCGACGCGACGCTGTGGGCCGCGTGCATCGGCGGCGCCATGCAGGTGGACGACTACGTGGCAGCTGTCGAATCCGCAGGGTTGCGCGTGCAAAAAGTGCAGGACAACCCCGAATACCGGTTCATTTCGTCGAACGCCCAGGGCGCAACGAAGAAATACGGCGTCAAAAGCGTCTCGCTCGTGGCAATCAAGGAATAGTGCCGTACGGCCGAGGCGAAGGCTCGCGCTGCATCCTCGGTGGCTAAAAAAATCAAAAAGACCCCAACCTGACAGGAGACACACCATGACCCAGAACGCCCAGCAAGCGAAGTACCTCTTCACCGTCACCAATTACGACGGCGACCCCGATCGTGTGGCGACACCGTTCGTGCTTGCCAACAACGCGCTCGCCGCCGGTGGCGACGTGCTGCTGTGGCTCACGGTGGACGGTGCGGAGCTCGGCAAGAAGGGCGCCGCCGACGGGATCGCCGCCAAGAGCTTCCCGGCCCTCGCGGACCTGCTCTCGAGCTACACGGAAAACGGCGGCCGCATCGGCGTCTGCCCGCCCTGCGGCAAGACCCACGGCGTGACCGACGAGAACATGATCGCGAACGCCGAGTGGATGGGCGCCGCCGCCGTGCTCGCCGCTGCACAGGAGCGGCAGACTTTCTCGTTCTGAGCGGTGTGACGTCCAACGTGCGCGATGAACAGGATCTGCCCAGCGCGCACGGTCGATCGCGCACCGACTGGCTGTCCGCTTCGCGAGGCGCCATCCGGTGCCGGGGCCGCGTGGCTCGTGGCCACTGCGACCGCGTTTCAGCTCGGCGCCCCGGGCCTCGGCTATCCGCTTGGCGGACTGATGGCGATCATCGCAGCGCTGGTGAGCGCCACGGATCTCTGTATCCCTTCACTGATCTACCGGAGCGTTTTCGGCTTTCCGCCGAAGGCGCCAAGGGAATTCGCCTGATCGGAGCTGCACGGGCGGCAGCGCGATCGCGCCGTACGACATGCGGTAGCGCCGACCTCGAGGCACTTAGAAAACCGGGGCGCTTGACATCTGATGCAGGCGGGCCTAATCTTCAAGTATTCACTTGAATAATTGATTTTAATGGTTTCCTGGAGGTTCGCCTTGAAGTACCTTCTCATACTGAATGATCCGCCTTACGGTACCGAGCGGGCTTACAACGCGCTGCGCCTCGCGCGCTCGCTGCTCGCCAAGGGCGCGGGCGAGGTGCGGGTGTTCCTGCTGGGCGACGCGGCAGCCTGCGCCGCGTCGGGTCAGAAGGTCCCGCAGGGCTACTACAACCTCGCCGACATGCTTGGCGCGATCGTTCGACGGGGCGGCGAGGTCGGGGTGTGCGGCACCTGCATGGAAGCGCGCGGCATGGCCGACGACAGGCTCGTCGACGGCGCGCGGCGCAGCACCATGGAGGGGCTCACCGAGTGGACCGTGTGGGCCGACAAAGTGCTGGTGTTCTGAGCCATGGGACGCATCGCACTCATCCTCGGCGCAGGATTCGGCGGCATCGTTACCGCGCAGGCGCTGCGCAAGACGCTGCCGCGCGACGATCGCGTGGTCCTCGTGGAGCGGGCCGCCGAGCACGTCTTCGCACCCTCCCTCATATGGCTTCTCGTCGGGCAGCGCGACGCGCCGCAGATCTCCCGACCGCTTGCGCAGCTTGCGCGCGGGGGCATCGAGCTCGTGCGCGGCGAGATTTCGCGCATCGATCCGGCCGCGCGTGCCGTAGAAGTCGCCGGGCAGACGTTGCGTGGCGACGCGATCGTGATCGCGCTCGGCGCCGAGTACGATCTCTCCGCGGTCCCGGGACTGGCTGAGGCTGGCCATTGCCTCTACACGCTGGAGGGCGCGACCGCCGCCCGCGACGCGCTGCGCGGTTTCGACGGTGGCCGCATCGTGGTGCTCACTGCGGTGCCTCAATACAAGTGTCCGGCGGCCCCCTATGAGGCCGCGTTGCTGATCGATGCCGAGCTGCGCAAGCGCGGCGTGCGCGACCGCACCGACCTCGCGTTCCATGCGGCCGAGCCCGGCCCGATGATGGTGGCGGGACCGGTGGTGTCGGCGGGGGTGCGCGGGATGATCGAGGCGCGCGGCATCTCCTACCACCCGGAGCACCAGGTCGCGTCGGTGGATCCGGCCGCCCGCCGGATCGCCTTCAGGAACGGGGACGCGGCGAGCTTCGATCTGCTCTTCCATGTGCCGCCGCATCGCGTAACGGCCGCCGTGCGCGAGGCTGGGCTCACCAACGAGTCCGGCTGGATCCCGGTGGACCGGCATACGCTCGCGACCCGCTTCGAGGGCGTATACGCGATCGGGGATATCGTTGTGATCCCGCTCAAGATGGGGCGCCCGTTGCCCAAGGCGGGCGTGTTCGCTCACGGGGAGGGCGAGGTCGTCGCGCACAACATCGCAGTCGCCTGGACCGGGCACGGCGCGCCCAAGCGGTTCGAGGGCGACGGTGCGTGCTTCATCGAAACCGGCGGAGGCCGCGCCGGAATGGGCCAGGGTAACTTCTATGCCGAGCCCACACCCGATGTGAAGCTGCGTGCGCCGAGCCTGCTGTGGCACGGCGCCAAGGTGCTCTATGAGAAATACTGGCTCTATTCGCGGTTCTGAGCCTCGCGCGACTCGCCGTGCGCCCCGACCGGCGCATTGTCCTTCTGCTTGCGCGCCGGCGCGCGCGCTCGTAGCCCGGGAGAGGTAATCGCATGTGCGAGCTGTTTGGTGCGAGCGCCCACGGCGCGACCGAGCTTGCCTCGTGGCTCGAACCGTTCAGGCGCCGCGGCGGCGCGACCGCCGATAATCCGGATGGCTGGGGCGTCGCGTGGTGGGATACGGGCACGCTGCGAACCGAGAAGGCTCCGGAGCCGGGCGCCAGCAGCGGCCGCTTCGCCCAGCTCGCGCGCCGCCTTCGGACCGGGCTCCTCCTGGCACATGTGCGCAAGGCTCGCCACCCGCCTACTCCAGGCATGCGGAACACCCACCCGTTCGTCCATCAGTGCTGCGGTCGCGAGTGGGTCTTCGCGCACAACGGCCTCGTGCCCGACGTCATCGGCACCGAGCGGTCGATGCATTGCCGGCCGGACGGCGAGACGGATTCCGAGCACGCGTTCTGCCACCTGCTCGCCGAGCTTGCCGGCTGCTACCGCGCCGCCTCAATTGACCACTGGATGGCGCAACTCGGCGGAGTCGCGCGCACGATCGCCGAGCTCGGGAAATTCAATTTCATCCTCTCCGACGGCGCGTTCCTGATCGCCTACGGTCACGACCGATTGCACTACCTGGAGAGGCCGGAGGGCGAGCCACCGCTCGCCCTCGTCGCGACTGAGCCGCTCACGGCCGAGTCGTGGCGCGCCTTCGCGCGGGACGAGCTTCGAGTGTACCGGGACGGCACGCTCGCGCTCCGCTGGGCGCCGCCGAGTGGTTCTCTTTCTACGGACCGCGCGGTCCCTGCAGCGGTGACGGGCGGCGAGACGCGCGAGAGCGGATCAGTCGCGCGTCACCGGCAGCCCGGCGAGCCGCCATTCCGGTAACCCATCTTCCAGGCGCCGCGCCTTCAGACCTTTCTTTCGTAGCAGCACGACCGCGTCGTACGACATGAGACAGTACGGGCCGCGGCAGTAGGCGACCACCTCTTTGCGCTTCGGTATCTCGCCGAGGCGCCTTGCGAGCTCCTGGATCGGGATGTTCACGGCACCCGGCACGTGGCCGGCCGCAAACTCTTCCGGTGGGCGCACGTCCAGCACGGTCACAAGACCCTTGCGCGCACGATCGAGGAGCTCCTGCGCGGGCACCGGCTCGAGATCGTCCTTGCTC
>JAABRB010000251.1 GCA_011391185.1 Betaproteobacteria bacterium | reverse complement strand
GGGGCGGCTGACCTCAGGCGGCTTCATGGCGGGGCGATGATGTCCGATTCTAGCGGCAAAAGTGCGCGATCCGGTTCACTCGCTTCCCTCGAGCGGGACGCGGCGATCCGGGCGCCGCGGACCGCTGAGTGGCCTCCGCCATGGCCGCATCGCTGGTTCGGACCGAACGTGGGCATGACCTATAATCGCTTACGAATCGCAGAAGGCGAACGCAAGCGTTCCGATGGACGAAACATTGCGCAACGCGGCGCTGGAATATCACCGGTTCCCGCGTCCGGGAAAGATCTCGATCGCCCCGACCAAGGCGCTCGTCAACCAGCGCGACCTTGCGCTCGCGTACTCGCCCGGGGTGGCCGCGGCATGCGAGGAGATCGTGCGCGACCCCGCCGAGGCGGCCAACCTGACGGCGCGTGCCAATCTCGTCGGTGTGATCACGAACGGCACCGCGGTGCTCGGCCTGGGCGCGATCGGCGCGCTTGCGGCCAAGCCGGTGATGGAAGGCAAGGCCGTCCTGTTCAAGAAGTTCGCCGGCATAGACGTGTTCGACATCGAGCTCGATGAGGGCGATCCGGACAAGCTGATCGAGATCATCGCTGCGCTCGAGCCCACGTTCGGCGGCATCAACCTCGAGGATATCAAGGCGCCCGAATGTTTCTACATCGAGCGCAAGCTGCGCAGCCGCATGCGAATCCCGGTCTTTCACGACGACCAGCATGGGACCGCGATCACGGTCGGCGCGGCGATTCTCAACGGATTGCGGGTCGTCGGAAAGGAGCTGGCCGACGTGAAGCTCGTCACGTCCGGTGCCGGTGCCGCGGCGCTCTCCTGTCTGAATTTCCTCCTGACGCTCGGACTGAGGCTCGAGAACACGTGGGTGACCGATATCGCCGGCGTCGTGTACGAGGGGCGCAAGGAGCAGATGGACCCCGACAAGGCGCACTTCGCGCGGCGTACCGACGCGCGCCGGCTCGCGGACGTGATCGCCGGCGCCGATGTGTTCCTCGGTCTTTCGGCGGGTGGCGTGCTCAAGCCGGAGATGGTGCAGGCAATGGCCGACAAGCCGCTCATCCTCGCGCTGGCCAATCCGGCGCCGGAGATCATGCCGGACGATGCGAAGCGCGTACGCCCGGACGCCGTGATCGCCACCGGCCGATCGGACTATCCGAACCAGGTCAACAACGTGCTCTGTTTTCCCTTCATCTTCCGCGGCGCACTGGACGTGGGCGCCACCCAGATCAATGAAGCGATGAAGATCGCGGCAGCCCATGCGATCGCCGATCTTGCCATGGCCGAGCAATCGGAGATCGTGGCCGCGGCGTACGGTCAGGTGGATCTGAAATTCGGACCCGACTACCTGATCCCCAAACCATTCGACCCGCGACTCATCGTGACTGTCGCGACGGCGGTCGCCAAGGCGGCAATGGAGAGCGGCGTCGCGACCCGGCCGATCGAGGACTTCGACAGTTATCGCGACTCGCTCCAGCAGTGGGTCTACCATTCCGGGCTCCTGATGAAGCCGATGTTCACGGCGGCCAAGGCGGCTCCCAGGCGGCTGGTGTTCGCCGAGGGCGAGGACCGGCGTGTGCTGCGCGCCACGCAGGTGATCGTGGACGAGCGGCTCGCCAAGCCGATCCTGATCGGCCGGTCGGCCGTCATCGCCCAGCGCATCGAGCGCGAAGGACTTCGGATCCGTCCCGGAACCGACTTCGAGCTCGTCAACCTCGATTGGGACGAGCGCTACCGCGAGTTCTGGCGCGAGTACCACCGGCTTACCGAACGGCGCGGCGTGTCGATCCAGTACGCCAAGATCGAGATGCGCCGTCGCGCGACCGCCATCGGCGCCATGCTGATCCGCAAGGGTCACGCCGACGGGATGATCTGCGGGACGTTCGGCACCCACGGCCTGCACCTCCATTACGTGGATCAGATCATCGGCCGGCGCCACGGCGTGCAGCACTACTACGCGCTCAACGTCCTGATGCTGCCCAAGCGCACGGTCTTCATCTGCGATACCTATGTGCATCTCGATCCCACTCCGGAGCAGCTCGCGGAGATGACGGTGCTCGCGGCGGACGTCGTGCGCGGATTCGGCATCGTCCCGAAGGTTGCGCTGCTCTCCCATTCGAACTTCGGTTCGAGCGATTCGCTCAGCGCCCGCAAAATGCGCGCGGCCCTCGCGCTCATCCTGGCCCGCGAGCCGGACCTCGAGGTGGAGGGCGAGATGCATGGAGACGCGGCGCTGTCCGGCGAAGTTCGGGAAACGGTGTTCCCGAACTCCCGGTTGAAGGGCGACGCAAACCTTCTCGTCATGCCCACCCTCGAAGCCGCCAATATTGCCTTCAACCTGCTCAAGACCGCTGCGGGGGACGGGATCACGGTGGGCCCCATCCTGCTTGGTGCGGCGTCGCCCGTGCACATTCTCACGCCATCGGCCACGGTGCGTCGGCTGGTCAACATGGCGGCACTGACGGTCGTGGAAGCAAATCGGGGGCGTCACGCGACCGCGCGCCCCTGACGCCGCGGTCGCACGCGATTCGCTACACTTCGGTAATTGTCCGGCGCTCGTGGTGAGGCCGGGCATCACGCGCGAGGAGCGACGTGGCGGGACAGAAAAAGACCGGCCTGATACTCACCGGGGGTGGAGCGCGTGCCGCATACCAGGTGGGCGTCCTGAAGGCGGTGAGCGAGCTTCTCGGCCGACCGGCGCGCAATCCCTTTCCGATTCTCTGCGGCACCTCGGCGGGCGCCATCAACGCCGTGGCGCTGGCCATCCACGCCTATAACTTCGCGCTCGGCGTGCGCGGACTGGTCGGCGTCTGGGAGAACTTCCACGCACGGCAGGTCTACCGCGCTGACGCGTGGGGCATCATGCGCACCGGGGCGCGCTGGCTGTCGGCGCTGATGCTCCTCAACCGTTCGAATCCGGTGTCGCTGCTCGACAATTCCCCGCTGCGCGATTTGCTCGTGCGCACCATGGATTTTCCGCGCATCCAGGAGAACATCGATTCGGGCACGCTTTACGCCGTCTCGATCACGGCATCCGGCTACACCTCGGGGCAGAGCGTGTCCTTCTACCAGGGCGGGCCGGAGGCCGTGGCGTGGGAACGGATGCAGCGGGTCGGGGCGGCGACGCCGATCGACGTCGACATCCTGATGGCGTCCAGCGCCCTGCCGTTCATTTTCCCCGCGGTCAAGGTGCACCGCGAGTACTTCGGGGACGGCTCGATGCGACAAATCGCGCCGATCAGCCCGGCGCTGCATCTCGGGGCGGACCGGGTGCTGATCATCGGCACCGGTCGGCAGAGCGCCGAGACCCGCGTCCGTTCAAGCCTTTATCCGTCGCTCGCGCAGATTGCCGGTCACGCCCTGAATTCGATCTTTCTCGACAGTCTCAACGTGGATATCGAGCGCCTCCAGCGCATCAACCGGACGGTCAGCCTGATCGCTCCCGAGCGGCTCCGCGTAGCCGGGCTCCCCTTGCGCCCGATCGAAGTGCTGGTAATCTCCCCGTCCCAGCCGATCGAACGGATTGCCGGCCGACACCTCTACGATGTGCCGCGCTCGGTACGCTATCTGCTGGGGGCGGTGGGGGCGATGAACCGGAACGGCTCGAACCTGGCGAGTTATCTGTTGTTCGAAGGCGGATTTACCCGTGCCTTGATCACTCTGGGGTACGAGGACGCGATGGCGCGGGCGGACGAAGTGCGAGCGTTTCTCGCGGACTGAGCGAAGGCAGCGAAACAAGCAAAACCAACAGCGCGAGGGGGATCTCACCGTATGGACGCACGCAACGTGGAGCGAGTCTACGACCGCTACGCCCGGTTCTACGACCGCGTGTTCGGTGGAGTGTTCGAATCCGGGCGCATCGACGCCCTTCGCCGGCTCGCGCCGCGTCCCCAGGAGCGCATCCTCGAGGTGGGCATCGGTACGGGGCTGAGCCTTGCCGGCTATCCGCGCGGATGCCGGGTGATCGGAATCGACATCTCCGAGGGAATGCTGCGGCTCGCCGATCGCCAGGTGCGCGCGCGCGCGCTGGGCGACGTCACCCTCCTGCGCATGGACGCACAGTCGATGGGATTTGCCGACGACAGCTTCGACGCCGTGATCGCCGCATATGTCGTGACCGTCATTCCGGACTACCGCCGCGCGCTCGAGGAGATGGCGCGCGTGTGCCGTCCGGGCGGGCGCCTGCTGATCCTGAATCATTTCACCAATGGCAATCGTCTCGTGCGTGCCGTCGAACGTGCCGTGTCGCCGTTGTGCGAGCACCTCGGCTGGCGATCGGACCTCGGCGTCAACGACGTGCTCGCCGACGCGCCTTTCACGCTCATCTCCGAGACCCGGATGGGGCCGCTCGGCATGTGGCATCTGCTCGAATGCGTGAACGCGAAGCGTGGCGCACAGCGCCGCGCGGCATGAGGGGGCGACTGGCTTTTTGAGGGCTTGCACACTACACTGGCCGGGTCGCACGTCCCCGCAGGTCCAGCCCCATGAGCGATCAACCCGCCCCGCAGGATCCGCTCGAGCTTTTGAAGCGCATGTGGGCACCCATGTCATTGCCGATTCCGGGCATGGTTGCTCCGCTTGCCGATTCCGGCGAGATCGACAAGCGCATCGCCGATCTCAAGTCGGTCGAGCACTGGCTTACCCTCAACCTGAACGTGGTGAAGATGAGCGTGCAGGGCCTTGAAATGCAGAAGGCCACGCTCTCCACGTTGCAAGCCGCGCAGCAGGCAGCCGTCGGGGGGACGCAGGCGCCCCGCGAGACCGGCGCGCCACTGCAGAATCCGCTGGAAGCCTGGTGGGCCATGCTCCAGCAGACGCCACCGCCAACGCCGACGCGAAAGCGCAAGAAGGAGCGATGAGCTTCCGTCTCGGGCACGCGCGCGCTGACGATTGGCGCGATGCGGCCGAGCGCTGTCTGCGGGCGATCGGCGACGTGCCGCCCACGGCGAACGTCGGTTTCCTCTACTTCACCGATCACTTTGCTGCGGACGCAGAACACCTGCTTGCGCATCTCCGCGACGCCACCGGAATCAGCCAATGGGTCGGCAGCGTGGGGGTCGGCGTGCTTGCGACGGGCACCGAGTACATGGACGAGCCGGCAGTGTCCGTCATGCTCGCGAGCCTGCCCGACGGCGAGTTTCACGTGTTCTCGGGGAAGTCCCGGCCTCCAGCCGCTGGCGCACGCACCGGGAGCGGCGCCGAGGCGGCACATTTTGCGATCGTGCACGGCGATCCGGCCACCGAGGATATGCCTGCGCTCATCGAGGACATGTCGGGCAAGGTGGGCAGCGGGTTTCTCGTTGGCGGGCTCTCCAGTTCGCGGGGGGCGACCTGCCAGATTGCAAACGAGGTCCTGCAAGGTGGGCTCTCGGGTCTGCTGCTGTCTTCGGGCGTGGCAGTTGCGACGCGCCTGACCCAGGGCTGCACGCCGCTGGGCGTTCATGCGGAGCATGGTGCCGCCGCAATCCGCCACGTCGTGACCGAGGGTGATCGGAACATC
>JAABRB010000250.1 GCA_011391185.1 Betaproteobacteria bacterium | reverse complement strand
GCTCGCCTGAGCGACAGGGGCGTGGCGCGGCCCTCTTGCGCCACGGTATAATCCGCCGTTTGGCGTCGCCCGGTGTCTGGCTGGCGAACCTCTGCAATAGTCCGACTTGTCGGACTATTGCACCGGGTTTGGGGGATTCGCAAAAGAGGATGGTTCCCCATTTGCAGCGTTACCCCGGTTATGTCGGACGCCGGACCAAGAAAAACCCCGTAGAGGAGGAATTCCCATGACAGCAGGTCTGTCAGCAGGTCTGTGGTTTGCGCTCGCCTGCGCCCTGATCGCCATTGCATACGGATGGATTTCGAGAAACTGGATTCTCCGGCAGCCGGCAGGAAACGAGCGAATGCAGGAGATCGCCGCCGCGATCCAGCAGGGCGCCCAGGCCTATCTCAGCCGCCAGTACATGACCATCGGCACGGTCGGCGTGATCCTCTTCATCGTGATCGGGGTCGTCCCGGGTCTGGGGTGGCCGACAGCGTTCGGCTTCGCCATCGGCGCGATCCTCTCGGGCGCGACGGGCTTCATCGGCATGAACATCTCGGTGCGTGCAAACGTCCGTACCGCCGAGGCTGCGCGCAAGGGGCTGAATGAGGCCCTGACAGTCGCGTTCCGCGGCGGCGCGATCACCGGCCTCCTGGTCGTCGGGCTCGGACTCCTCGGCGTTGCCGGCTACTACGCAATACTGGTCACGACCGGCAAGCCCGGCGAGCCGCTCACCGAGTTGCTCAAGCCGCTGATCGGTCTGGCATTCGGCGGATCGCTGATCTCGATCTTCGCGCGACTTGGCGGCGGCATTTTCACCAAGGGCGCGGATGTGGGCGCCGACCTCGTCGGCAAGGTGGAGGCGGGCATTCCCGAGGACGATCCGCGCAATCCCGCGGTGATCGCCGATAACGTTGGTGACAATGTCGGTGACTGCGCGGGCATGGCCGCCGACCTGTTCGAGACTTACGCGGTCACCATCATTGCCACCATGATTCTCGGCGCGCTGTTGATCAAGACGCCCACGGATGCGGCGGTGATCTACCCGCTCGTGCTCGGCGGCTTCGCGATCATCGCGTCGATCATCGGCGCAATGGTGGTCAAGACGACGCCGGGCAAGAAGATCATGAACGCACTGTACCGCGGCCTGATCGTCGCGGGCGGTCTTGCCGCGATCGCGTTCATTCCGATCACCTACTGGATCATGGGCGACGTGGTGAAGAGCGTGCCGTTCGATTTCGCGAGCGGGCGTCATTTCATCACCGTCTGGCACCTCTATGGTGCAACGCTGGTCGGGCTTGCCCTCACCGGGGTGCTGGTCGTGATAACCGAGTACTACACCGCCACGGAATTCAAGCCGGTGCAGCACGTGGCTGCGGCGTCGCAGACCGGGCACGCGACCAACATCATCGCGGGGTTGGGCGTCTCGATGAGATCCACTGCCTGGCCGGTGCTCTCGGTTTGTGCCGCGATCCTGCTCGCGTATCAGCTTGCCGGCCTGTACGGTATCGCAATCGCGGCGACGTCGATGCTCTCGATGGCAGGCATCGTCGTGGCGCTCGACGCGTACGGTCCGATCACCGACAACGCGGGCGGCATTGCGGAGATGGCCAATATGCCGAGCGAGGTGCGCAATATCACCGACCCGCTCGACGCGGTGGGCAACACGACCAAGGCGGTCACGAAAGGGTATGCGATCGGCTCCGCGGGGCTTGCGGCGTTGGTGCTGTTCGCCGACTACACCCACGCCCTGGAGCATGCCGGCAAGTCGCTCGCGTTCGATCTGTCCGATTACCGCGTCATCATCGGCCTGTTCATCGGCGGGCTGGTGCCCTATCTCTTCAGCGCAATGGCGATGGAGGCCGTCGGCCGCGCCGCAGGCTCGGTCGTGCTCGAAGTGCGCCGGCAGTTCAAGGAGATCCCGGGCATCATGGAAGGCACGGCGAAGCCGGAGTACGGTGTCGCGGTAGACATGCTGACACGCGCGGCGATCAAGGAGATGATCGTGCCGTCGCTCCTCCCGGTGCTGGTGCCGATCCTGGTGGGATTCATCCTCGGTCCGCAGGCCCTAGGCGGCGTGCTGATGGGCACCATCGTGACGGGCCTGTTCGTCGCAATCTCGATGTGCACGGGCGGCGGCGCGTGGGACAACGCCAAGAAGTACATCGAGGACGGCCAGTTCGGCGGCAAGGGGTCCGAAGCCCACAAGGCTGCGGTCACCGGCGACACGGTCGGCGATCCCTACAAGGACACCGCCGGTCCGGCGGTCAATCCGCTGATCAAGATCATAAACATAGTCGCATTGCTGATTGTTCCTCTGATTGTCTGAGGCGCGAGCCCTTGAGAGGCAGACGGAAGGTCACGAACAGGAGGGAACCGGCTGGTTCCCTCAACGACAAAAGCAGAAGGTCACGAACAGGAGGGAACCGGCTGGTTCCCTCCCGTTACCCTCCTTCCCGCTAAGAGCAGGCCGTGCAGGCGCTGGCGTTGAAGTTTCTAATTTTCCCCTCCTTTTCAAGGAGGGGTGGCTGCGAAGCAGCCGGGGTGGTTGAGAGCGCCCAGATCCCCGCCGAGGCGGGGATTTTTCTTTCGGGCGGCGCGGTTGCAATGTGCATGTGCACGTGGTTTTCTTGAGCCCGATGCTTGTCGTGCAAATCTTCGTCGCGTTGTTTGTCGGCGCCGTCGGCACGGCGATTGCGCAGCCGTTGCCTTCCGGGCCGTCCGGCTACGTGCCGAAGGAGGCGGCGTTCGGCAAGCACTTCATGGTGGCGGCGGCGAATCCGCTCGCAGTGGAGGCCGGGCGCGCAGTGATCGCACGCGGCGGGTCGGCGTTGGATGCGGCCGTCGCCGTACAAATGGTGTTGAACGTGGTCGAGCCGGAGGCCTCGGGGATCGGCGGCGGCGCGTTCATCCTGCACTGGTCCGCGCGGGAGCGGCGCCTCCGCGCCTACGATGGCCGCGAGACCGCGCCTGCCGCAGCGACACCCGATCTTTTTCTCGATGCCGCCGGTCAGCCGATGGCGTTTCTCGACGCAGTCGTCGGCGGTCGCTCGGTCGGCGCGCCGGGGCTGCTCGCGATGCTCGAGCTCGCGCACCGCCACCACGGCAAGCGCAGCTGGAAAGAACTGTTCGAACCCGCGGTCAAGCTTGCCGAAGAGGGATTTCCGGTCTCGCCGCGCCTCGCGACGCTCCTGTCGCGCGAAAGTGTTCGATTCGACGATCCGGACGCGCGGCGACTGTTCCGCCGGGAGGACGGCACCACGCGCCGTGCTGGTGAAGTGATACGGAATCCGGAGCTGGCCGACACGCTCCGGACCATCGGCGCCGGGGGGGCGCGCGCGTTCTACCAGGGCGAGATCGCGCGGGGCATCGTTACCGCAGTACGCACGCACCCCACCAATCCCGGGCGCCTGTCCCTGGCGGACCTGGCCGGCTACCGGCCCGTGGAGCGTGCGGCGGTGTGCGGGCGGTACCGCGACTACCGCGTGTGCGGCATGCCGCCACCGAGCTCGGGGGGCATCGCGGTGCTGCAGATTCTGGGCATCCTGGAGAATTTTCCGATGGGGCAGGTTGCCGCGCAGCCGCTGATGACGGCGCACCTTTTTTCCGAGGCGGGCCGGCTCGCCTATGCGGACCGCGATCTCTATGTCGCGGACCCGGATTTCGTTGCCGTACCGATGCGCGGCATGGTCGCGCCTGCCTATCTCGCCGGGCGCGCCGAGCTCATTCACCTCACCCGATCGCTCGGCCGCGCAGCGCCCGGCGTTCCGCCCGGCGCGACACGACCCGCGGCGGCGGGCTCGCCGGAGCGCGTATCGACCAGCCACTTTTCGATCGTCGACGCGGACGGAAACGCGGTCGCCATGACGACGACGATCGAATTCGCGTTCGGAAGCCGGATCATGGTGCGTGGGTTTCTGCTCAACAACCAGCTCACGGATTTCTCGTTCGCGCCCGAAGCAGCCGGGCGCGTCGTTGCGAATCGTGTCGAGCCCGGCAAGCGGCCAAGAAGCTCGATGGCGCCCATGCTCGTCTTCGACCGAACCGGAGCGCTCACGCACGTGATCGGCTCGCCGGGCGGAAGCCTGATCATCAACTACGTTGCGCAGGCGCTGGTTGCGATGCTCGACTGGCGCTATGACGCGCAGCGGGCGGTGGGCATCGGCCACTATGGCAGCCGAAACGGACCGACCGAGCTCGAGCGAGGTACCGAGGCCGTCGAACTCGTCGAGGGCCTCGGGCTGCTCGGGCACGACGTGCACGTGATGGACATGACGAGCGGACTGCATGCCATCGAGCGTGTGCCGGGTGGCTGGCGCGGGACGGCCGATCCGCGCCGGGAAGGGTCCGCCGCGGGCGGATAGCCGCGCTTCAGCCGCGCGGCATTCGCTCCCGCACGCGGTTCAGAAGCTCGGTCAGCACGTCGGCAGCAAGGCAGTCGATGCGCACTGCGCCGGTCCAGCGACGCAGCCAGGTCAGTTGCCGCTTCGCCAGCTGGCGGGTCGCGAAAATCCCGCGATCGCGCAGTTCCCGACGGTCGTAACGTCCTTCGAGGTGCTCCCATACCTGGCGATAGCCCACGCAGCGCATCGACGGGAGCGCGGCCGAGAGTGCATGCCGCGCGCGAAGCGCGGCGACCTCTTCCACGAGTCCCGCCGCCAGCATCGCATCGAAGCGCTGCGCGATCCGGGTGTGCAGCGCGCCGCGCTCGCCGGGTTCCAGGGAAACCCAGAGCACGTCGGTCGCAATTTCCCGGTCGGCGGGGTCCTCGAGGAGCGTGGACATGGGCTTGCCGGCGAGCCGAATCACTTCGAGCGCGCGCTGGATGCGCTGCGAGTCGTTCGGTTCGAGCCGCGCCGCGGTCCGCGGGTCGAGTCGTGCGAGTTCGCCGTGCAGGGCAGGCCAGCCGCGTGCTGCCGCCTGAGCATCGATCTCGGCGCGCACCGCGGGATCGGCCGCCGGAAGCGTCGCCAGGCCGTCGCGCAGCGCCTTGAAGTAGAGCATCGTGCCGCCGATGAGCAGGGGCATTCGCCCGCGCCCGCGGATCTCCCGGCCCGCGCGGACCGCGTCCGCGCGGAAACGGGCCGCGGAGTACGACTCCGTCGGAGCGATGAGGTCGATCAAGTGGTGCGGTACCCGCCGCCGATCGTCGGCGGAAGGCTTCGCGGTGCCGATGTCCATGCCGCGGTAAACCTGGGCGGAGTCGACGCTCACGATCTCGACCGGAAGGTGCTCGGCGAGGGCCATGGCGAGGCGGGATTTGCCGCTCGCGGTCGGACCCATGATCGCAATGGCTAATGGCCGCGGCATGCGCTCCACGCTCCCGCGCCCGGGCGCTCCACGGAGGCTTTCACTGCCCGCGCAGGAAGAGCCGATCCATGTCGGCGAGGCTCATCTGGTACCAGGTCGGACGGCCGTGGTTGCACTGGCCGGCGCGCTCGGTTTCCTCCATCTCACGTAGCAGCGCATTCATTTCCGGAATGCTGAGCTGCCGCCGTGCTCGCACCGCGCCGTGACAGGCCATGTTC
>JAABRB010000249.1 GCA_011391185.1 Betaproteobacteria bacterium | reverse complement strand
CACCGCGTACGCGCCGAGTATGCAGATCGGCAGGATCATCGGCATCAGGAGGGCCTGTGGCAGGCTGAAGAGCCGCACGCACGGCTTCACGAGCACGATTGCCATGCCGTACATGAGGAGGTTCGCGATGATCAGCGCGAAGTAGATGAAGTAGATCAGCCCGGGATGATCGATCTGCATCGTCGGGCCGACCACCACGTTCTTCAGCTCGAGCGCGGCAAGAAATGCGGCAGCGGCGGCGCTGCCCGGGATGCCGAGCGCGAGCGTCGGCAGCATCGACCCGCCGATGTTCGCGTTGTTGGCAACCTCCGCGCAGACGATGGCCTCGTAGCTGCCCTTGCCCCATTTGGCACGCTCCTCCGGCCCCGCGCGCCGCCGCCCGATGTCGTAGGAGAGGAACGCGGCCACGTTCGCCCCGGCGCCGGGTATTGCGCCGACGATCGTGCCGATGAGCCCGGAGCGCAACGACGCGCGCGCGTATTTCCACAGCATTCCGAATGGCGGAATGACGCGGCCCACTTCCGCGGGAATTCCGGTGGGGCTTTTCTTGGGCAGGACCCTCAGGACCTCGGAGAGCCCGAACAACCCGATCAGCACCGGGATGTAGCTGATGCCGTCGTCGAGCCGGTCGAATCCGAACGTGAACCGGGGTGCGCCGTGGATCGCGTCCAGCCCGACGAACGAGACCACCAGCCCGATCCAGCCCGAGATCCAGCCCTTGACCGGCCGCTTGCCCGACGACATGGTCCCGGAGATCGCGATGCCCCACATGGCGAGCAGGAACATCTCCATGGACTGAAACGAAAGCGCGAGCTTGAGCAGGAGCGGAATGAACACGATGAGCAGCAGGATGCCGATCCAGTTGCCGAGGAACGAGCCGGCAATGGCGGTGCCGAGGGCGAGCCCCCCCTCCCCGCGCAGGGCGAGCGGGTAGCCCTCGATCATCGTCGGCACCGAGTCCGGGGTGCCGGGAATGTTGATGAGCACCGCCGAGATGGCGCCGCCGAACGCGCTGCCGGTGAAAACGCCCAGGATGAACATGATGGCGACCTCCTGGCTCATCCCGGTGGAGAGGCCGATGAGCAGCGCCATCGCCATCGTGGTCGAGAGGCCCGGCATTGCGCCCCACAGGATGCCGATCGTCGTCCCGACAAGGCAGACGAGAATCAGGTAAGGCGAGAGCGCGGCCGCGAGCTGGTCCAGTATCATTTTCAGCCGGACCCGGGCAGCGGAATCTTGAACCCGTAGCGAAACGCCGCGGCGAACACCAGAACGGTCACGCCCGCGGACAATACGCAGCGCAATACCGACGCGCGCCAGAAGATGCGCAGGATCGCAGCGAGGAAGGGAATCGAGATCACCTCGAACGTGCCGATCGCCAGCTTCACACCCCCGACCCGGAACGCGTACTCGAACGGCAGCACGTCGATGAGCACCACCATCGCGACGAGCAGCCCGAAGAGCGCCCAGCCACGCCCGGCGTGGGAGTCACTCTCGGTGGAATCCGGGGAGAAAGCGCTCCGTAGATTCTTGCCGCCGCCGTCGCGCAATGCGCCGAGCGCCAGCCCGATCGCCATCGCGAGGAGCGTCAGGCCGGTGATGAAGGGGAGCAGACCGGGCGCGGTGAGTGCCCGGCCGGGGTTCGGCTGCTGCGCCGCGAGCACCATGACCGCAATCGCGAATGCGCCGACGACAATGGCGGCAAGCAGGTCCCGCTGCGGCGTGGAAGCATCCTCTTCCTCGCCGTGAAACCCTTGCTCCGGTTTCTCGCGCTCGCGCGCGTTGCGTGCCTCGTCCTGCTCGGGACTCACCTTGCCTGACTCCTGCGTTCTCTGATCGGGCTAGTGCGCTGCCGTGCATCAGGGGTGCAGGGCGGCTGACGCCACACCGCACCCCCGCGGGCGCGTCGAATTGCCGGGGTTGCTGCGAACCGATCTCAGACCATGCGCGGCTTGTAGCCCTTGGGCGGCCACCAATTGTCGAACCCGGCAGGCGTGGGCAAGCCGAGCTCTGCGGCGGTCTTGGGCGCCTTGCCGAGCTGCTCCTTCACCTCGGCAAACGTGGCGGCGGTCAGGACCTCGAGCTGCGCGGCCTGGCGGTCGGCCGCCTCGCCAGTGCGGATGTCGATGTCGAAGTACCGCTTCTTCGCGATCTCCTGGAAGCCCGGCGACTTCACGGCCGCCACGAAGACCTTCTCCACCTCTTTCAGAATTTCCACGGGCGTATCACGGCGCAGCGCGATGTTGTAATTGCCGCCCACCGGCAGCATGGGTTTGAGCCCCGGCAGGAAATTGCCGATCGAAGGCAGGACGCCTGCGCCGTCGACATTGATGTCCTTGGCACCGGTCTGCTGCAGGCAGCGAAGCTGTCCGGCGCGGATGAACTCGATGTGCTCGTGCACGCCGCCGCCGGCGATGTCGGTCTCGCCCTGCAAGCCGGCGAGCGTCGCCGGCTTGCCGCCCTTGTAGGGCACGTAGCGAATGTTGATTCCCGCCGCCTGCGCGACGATCGCCGCAAGCTCATGCCAGATGCCGCCCGTGCCGGAGGTCGAGATGGTCACCTTGCCCGGGTTCTTCTTGGAGTACGCGACCAGCTCCTCAAACGACTTGAACGGCGAGTCGGCGCGTACCGACCAGCTGGCGAGCGAGTTCGCCGCCTGGTAGTACTGCCAGTCCGTCCATGCCAGCGAGTCGGAGCCGCCCATGACCCGCACGAACTTGTTGTAGTTTGCCGCCCCGAGCCACCAGTAGCCGTCGGACGGCTTGCCGAGCACGAAGCTCGTGGCGGTCGCACCCACGCCCCCGGGCTTGTTGATGACATTGACGTCCCATCCGACGGATTTCGCCATTTCGCCCGCAAGCGCGCGCAGCACCACATCGGTGCCGCCGCCGGCCGCGTACATCACGACCGCGGTGATCGCGCGGTCCGGATACTTTGCGGCGCGCGCCCAGCGTGGCGCGATCACGAGCGGCATTGCAGCGGCGGCGCCCAGCGCGCCGGCCCCGGAAATGAAGCTGCGGCGACCGGCGTCGACCCCGGCTACGCCTTGCGCAACGCCCCGATCGTCTCCCGCGGCAGATTCTGTTTCGAAAACTGTCCTGTCTTCTGGTTTCATTGCGGTCTCTCCTCCTCGTGGTGACTCAAATTGCGACGGCTTGGATTCGCGATACCGCGAATCCGGTATCGCCCAACCAAGTCCGCGCCGTCGGCGTGCTGCAAGGTACCTCTGGTCGAGACGGTACAGCGATACGGCTATGAATGAAAATTCGTGGGGATAGTGGAACTATTCCAGTTCCGCATGCACCCTTTGCGGCGCCTGGGCGCGTGGCGCGACGGCAGGCGCGGAGGGCGGTGTCGATGCCGCGAGCTTGCCGACATCCTCCCTCAGCCAGTCCACGAACACCTGCGACAGCAACGAGCGCCGCTGACCGGACGGAAACAGCAATCCGTACTCGAGCCGCAGCGCGGGCTTGAACGGCCGGGCCACAAGCTGCGCCCCGAAGGTCGCGGCGATGAACGGGTGAACGACCGAGACGCCGAGGCCCCGACTCACGAGCGCACACGCCATCATCGAGGACTGGGCCTCGATTGCCAGCTTTCGCTTGACGCCCGCGCGCCCGAACAGCTCGTCGGTGCGGAAACGGAGCATCGTCCGGGGGTCGATGGAGATGAACGGGACGCCCGCAAGGTCTTCGACCGAGATCTCGGTCTGGCCCGCCAGGTCATCACCCGGAGGAACCACGCACACCGCGTCGATTGCGCACAGCGGTTCGATGTCGATCGCCTCCTGTCCGACCGGCAATGTTGCAAGCCCGAGGTCGTAGCGGCCCTTGGCGAGCCCCTCCTCCAGTTCGGTCCGCCCCCCGACCTCCACCGAGATCTTCACCTTCGAGTAGCGCCGCGTGACGCGCCGGATCGTTTCGGGCAGCAGCCCGTACGCAAGGGCCGGCATCGAGATGATGCGCAGCGCGCCCGAGCGGAGGGTACGAACATCGTGCGCCGTCGCGCTCAGCTGGTCAACGCCGTCCAGGACCCGCTGCGCCACGTCGAAGACGTGCTGCCCTTCGGGCGTCAGCAGCAGGCGACCATGCCGGCGCTCGAAAAGGCTCACGCCGAGCTCCGCTTCGAGCTGCATGATCAGCCGGCTGACCGCCGATTGCGTGAGGCCGAGCACTTCGGCCGCATGCGTCGTGGTGCCGCGCGCGACGACCGCGCGCATGGCCTCTAGCTGCCTGAGCTTCATGTCTGGCGCCTCCTCCCACACCACCGGTGCGCGCACCGGGGCCGACCAGAATGACGAGATGGTTATGACTTAATAGCATACACATAGCCGAACTGCGAATTTTCTTTCATTGTCCGAGTGGAGGTATAACTCGGGTCCGGCATGCGAGGCCGCGCGGACGGGGCGCGGCGGGAAGCGGGATGGTCCCCGGAAAAGTGGCAGTATTCGCACGGATGCCGAAATAGAACAACGTCGGCGCGCGACCGGGAACAGGCCCGGCCGTAGCGCGAAGCGAGGAGGAGACACATGCGCGGATCGCACCCACCGACTGGATCCCCCCGGGCGGGCGGCTCGATATGGTCCAGGTGGAATTTCAACCACGTGGCCGCACTGGTGCTCGTGGCGCTCGCCGCCGCGTTGCTGGTGGCCGTTCCCTACCAGGTTGCCAAGCCCGAGCGGCTGTTCGGGCGCGCGCTCTCCGCGCTCGATCCGATGCTCTACCCGCGCGTCGTCTTCGGCGCGCTGCTGGTCATCGCGATCGGATATTTCGTCGTCAGCGGGCGATTGCGCGAGCTGAATCTGTTCCGGGCGATCGACGCGCAAGGGTACTTCAACGTCGGCGTGTCGCTTGTTTGCGTCGTCGCATACGCCTTCGCGCTGCCGGTCCTCGGCTTCGTCGTGTCGGGAATCGCGTTGACGTTCGTGCTCACCGTCTTCTACGGCAACCGCAACCACTACCTGACCGTTGCGGTCAGCGTGCTCGCGCCGCTTGCAATCTACTACGGCGCCACGCGGCTCCTGCTGGTGTCGTTGCCGGAATTTCCGTTCTTCTAGCGATTGTCCGACGCGCGCGCGTGATCCGCGCCGCGTGATCGGGGAGGGAGTATTCGCATATGTGGGATCTCTTCGTCGCTGGCGCACCGCTCGCGTTCCGGGTGGACACATTCCTGATGATGTCGATCGGGGTGCTCCTCGGCATCCTGGTCGGCGCGCTGCCCGGGTTCACGACGACGATGGCGCTCGCGATCCTGCTGCCGCTCTCGTTCTTCGTCGACCCGCTGGTGGGCATCCCGTTCCTGCTCGCCGTCACCAAGGGCGGCATCTATGGTGGCAGCATTCCAGCGATCCTCGTCTCGATTCCCGGCACCGGCGCCTCGATCGCGACGACCTTCGACGGGCCGGCGCTCACGAAGAAGGGCCAGTCGCGCAAGGCGATGGAGATGGCTCTGTTCGCCTCCGCATTCGGCGACACTGCCAGCAGCATCCTGACGCTGTTCCTGATCGGCCCGATTGCCCTCATCGCCGTCAAGTTC
>JAABRB010000248.1 GCA_011391185.1 Betaproteobacteria bacterium | reverse complement strand
ACCATGCACGTAGCTCTCGAGGTAGCCCACAGTCTTCTGCCGCGGCGTGTAATCGCCAAAGGTGTTGTGAACCTGCGAGTCGATGAAGCCAGGGACCGCAGTCGCACCGTCGGCGTCGATCACGACATCGCAAGCCGATACCTGCGAACTGGAGGCGCTTCCCACGCTTGCGATTCGCTCTCCGTCCATCACGATCGAGTCCCCTTTGGTCATCGGCTTCTCCCAGTCGCCGCTGACGATCTTGCCGATATTGACGATTGCGACCTTCATGATTGCCTCCTTTAGTCGTCCTGCAGAATCCTGGCGAGCCACACGGCAACCACCGCGGGCTTGCCGCGCCGCACCTGTTCCAACCCACGCTGCAGCGCCGCTGGCAGGGCGGCGGGATCCCGCACGTTCTCGCCCCATGCACCCGCCGCTTCCGCTTCCATCGCGAAATCGACCGGCGGGTCGAAGTATCCGCCGTCGAACCCGGACCGCACCGCGTAGCCGTCGGGGTAGAGCGCAGCGACGGCGCGCGTTCCCGTGCTGTAACTGCGGTTCTGGAAAATAACCGAAAGAAACGGCGCGCCGTAAGCGCACGCTGTCCACAGCGCCGCCGTCGCCGAGCCATACATGTAGAACCCGTCGCCGGTAACCATCACGACGTCGCGCTCCGGAAGCCCGAGCTTCACTCCGAGCGCGGCTCCCGGACCCCAGCCGCCGGCGCTGCCGGGATTGCGGAAGTAGCGGTTCGCGCCGCCCAGGCGGGACAGATGGCTGTATAGCGGATTGTGGCTCAACGTGTCATCGACCACTACGCAGTTGTCGTCGAGCAGCTCGCCGATGCAATACGCGAGCCATACCGGGTCTATCGGCGCGCGCGACGAGACAGCCTGTGCCTCCTGCCGAGCCTTCTCGATCCTGGCTTTCGACACGGCTGCCCACCGGTGTGCACGTCCTTTCCTGTCGGACTTCAGGTGCTCCCGGACCGCAGGTAGGAGGGCCCGAAGCGCCGCCGTCGCGTCCGAGGTGATACGAACGTCGGCCACGAACTCGTAAGTCGGAATCCTGAGCTTGATGGGATCCACGTCGATCACCGCGACATGGGCGCGCGCCGAAGGCGCTCGCGGTCCGGGTATCCACGGCACTTCGGCATCCAGGGCGACGATCACGTCCATCTCCTGCAGTCCGATCGTTCCCTGGTACAGCGGATGGTCCATCGGGAAGCAGTGGTAGGCTCGGGAGCTGGAATCCACGACCGGCATGCCGAGAAGCTCGCACAGTTCGACGAGCAGCGGCACGCTTGCCGGGTCGCGCCCCGAGCCCGACACCACCACGGCGGGATTCTCGGCCGCCGCCAGACGCCGGGCGAGCTCCTCGATGGCCGCGGAATCGGGCGCCGGCGGCAGCGCGATACCGAGCTGGTCGGCACGCGGGAACTCCACCTCTCCGAGCGGCGCAAGCGCGACTTCGCGCGGCAGACTCAAGTAGACTGGGCCGCGGGGCGGGGTGAGGGCCACCTGAAGCGCTCGGCTGACCGCGAGTCCCGGATTGTCCTGAAACTCGAGCCGGTGCTCCCACTTCATGTACTGGCGCACGATGCCGTTCTGATCGTACAGATCCTGCACCCAGAAGTGCCCCGCATCGCGCGCGCCGCGCCTCGTCCCGGGAAGTCCCACCGGCGGCGCGCCGGCGGTGATCAGCACGGGAAGCCCGCTACGCATGGCGCTGTGGATTCCCGCGCCGTAGTGCTGTGTTCCTACGTCGACGTGCGCCGCGGTGGCGGCAGGCTTGCCGGTGGCGGCGGCATAGCCGAGGGCCGCATTCAGAGCAGGGTACTCATGGGTCATCAGGACCAGCTTCGGCGCCTTCCGGCCTTGCGCCCGCGCCTTCGCGATTGCCTCCTGGTAGAAGCTCAGCTCCGATCCGGAAGTGAAGAACAGAAACTCGACGCCGCCCAGCGTCATCGCCGTCACCACCGCCTCGCCGGCGTCACTGACTTCTGTTTTCACGGTAAGATCATTCTCGTTAAGGAGGAGCCGTGGAAATCAAGCAACTCAAGGCGCTCCGGGCCATCGCCGAGACCGGAAGCTTCAGCCTCGCGGCAAGCAAGCTAAGCCTTACGCAATCGGCACTCAGTCATCAGATCAAGAACCTCGAGGAAGAGCTCGGCGAAACCCTCCTCATCCGCGGCAAACCCAAGGTGGTACCCTCCTCGGCTGGCTGTTTGGTTCTCGCCTCGGCCGAGCACGTTCTCACCGAGATCAGCTCCCTCAAGGAGCATTTCCAGGTCTCGAGCCTGCGCCCGGTCCGCGGAATCCTGCGCATCGCCGCCACCAACCTCGGCATGGCCTGCCTCTACGGCGACCTGTGCGAGAGCTTCATGGTCCAATTCCCCGGGATCGAGGTCACCTTCCGTGCCACGGAAACTCCGGAAGAGGCCGCGCGGCGAGTCGAGGAAGGTGCCGCAGACGCGGCGTTCATCCCGTTCATCACCGACCATCCGCTGCTCGATCTGGTGAGACTCGGAACCACCGAAGACGTCTTCATCGTCGGCCGGAGCCACCCGCTGTTCAAACGGCGCACAGTGACCCTGGACGAGATTCGCCAGTGGCCATTCGTTCGCTTTCATCCGGGCAGCGGGAGCCGCGGCGCGTCCGACCGGCTGTTCCTTTCCACCGGCGGCTACCCTCCGATCGCCACCGAATCCAACGACATGGAGTTCATCAAGCGCATCGTCGGCGCGGGCGGGGGCACGGCGCTGATCCCGGTGATCGCCGTGGCGCGCGAGGCGCGCACGCATACGATGCGCCTGTTGCGACTCACGGACCGCACGCTTTCGGTCAACTTCGGCCTTGTGCACCGGCGCGACGTAAAGGTGAAGACGGTCGAACTGCTCAGGTCGTTCTGCCTCGAGATGCGTGGACCACAACTGCGCCACCTTACCATCGAGACGGTCGGCAGGCCGGCGTTCGCGTCGCCGCAAGTCGCCCCGGCTCACTAAGCCTCGAGCATCCAGGGCGCGCCGACTTCGGCCGCAATCTCGCGCAACCGGACCAGGAGGCTGTTCGGCACAGGGATGCCGTTCATGGAGCGGTCCGCGAACGCCGTCGCTTCCGGATCCCCGGGCGCGAGTACCGGCTGGCCGGCATCGGCCCGTGGCGTGGCGCGCAGCGTCGTAAGCATCACCTGCAAGTCATTCTCGAATTCTCCGAGCGCACGGAATGCCGCTGGGTCGATGGCGACAAAAAAATGGCCGACGTTGAAGTGCTTCTCGCCGGGATCGCGCGTGGCGCAGAACCACCCACCGGCAAGCATCGTGGAAAGCATCTCCACCGTGGCGGCAAGTCCGTATCCTTTGTGACTGCCGAGGCGGGGCACGCCGCCGAGCGGCGTCAAACGGCGTGACGCGAGGGCGATCGCCGGGTCCGTAGTCACCGCGCCGGACTCGTCCAATGCCCAGCCTGGCTCGAGCGGCCTGTCGTGAAGCTGCGCCAAGCGCAGCTTACCGATCGCTACGGTGCTGGTTGCAATGTCGAAGCAGAACGGATTCCCATCGCCGGTGGGCGCGGCCACTGCAATCGGATTGGTGCCGAAACGCGGCTCGGCGCCATAGGTCGGTACGATCGCCGGATCCCAAGCCGCGGAAAATGCCATCCCGACCACTCCCGCTTCGGCGCCGAGCATTGCGTAGGCACCCGCGGCGCCGAAGTGATTGGAGTTGCGCACGGCGGTGGCGCCCACGCCCGACTTCTTCGCGCTCTCGATGGCGCGCAGCATGGCAAGGGTGCCGCCGAGCTGGCCGAGTGCATTGTCCGCGTCCAATAGCGCTGTAACCGCGCCCTCCCGCAGAAACCGAAGTTTCGGCTGGAAGTTGATGCGACCCTCCGACCGCAGCCGCGCATAGAGCGGCAGTAGCGCGATGCCGTGGGAATCCACGCCGTGAAGGTCAGCGTACTGCAGGCGCTCGGAGGTGATCTGGGCGTGTTCCGCGTTCATCCCCCAGGCACTCAGGATCTCCTTGCACTGCGTGTACGCTACTGCCGCCGGCACTCGATTCGCCATGCCGCATCAGACGACACGCCGGCATGATTGTCCAATGAGCTTTTGAAATCCGTTGGATGAAGAGCTTTCATTTGACCGCCCGATCGGGGGCCGGATAACGTCGCCCTCCATGAATCCTGTGCGAAGCCGTCTCGACCATCCTGTCATCGACGCGGATGCCCACGTCGTGGAGTGTCAGTTCGCACTTGAAGACAGTCTGCGCGAGGTCGCGGGCGGTCGCATCGCCGGTCGTTTCGCCGAGGTGCTTGAATCGATCTCCATGCACCGCTGGTACGGCGCAGACGACGAAGCGCGACGTCGGCAGCGCCTGGGTCGGCCGTCGTTCTGGCACGTGCCGGCTTCCAACACGATGGACCGGGCGACCGCCATGTTGCCGGCGCTGCTGCGCGAGCGGCTCGACGAGTTGGGCATCGACTTTGCAATCGTCTACACGACGCTGGGCCTGAGCTTCATCAATCTACCCGACGAGGAGATGCGGCGCGCCCTGTGCCGGGCGCTCAACAAGTTGAATGCCGATACCTTCGGCGAGCACCGGAGCCGCCTGACGCCCGCCGCCATCATTCCCATGGGCACGCCGCAGGAAGCAATCGAGGAGCTGGAGTTTGCCGTCAACGTCCTCGGTCTGAAGGCCGCGTTCCTCGCCGGTCACTTCTGGCGGCCCCTGCCTGGCGGTGGCCGGTACATGGACTACCTGGCTATAGACAGTGAGCACGACTACGACCTCGTGTGGAAGAGGTGCGTCGAGCTCGGCGTGGTCGCCGCCTCGCATGTCGGCACGCTCGGCGGACCGACGCACGGATCGATCTCCAGCTACACATTCAACCACGCGGGCTCGTTCGCCGCGGGCGCGCACATCTTCGCCCGCGCGCTGATCCTCGGGGGCGTGATGCGGCGCTTTCCCGGGCTGAGAGTGGCGTTCCTCGAGGGCGGCGCGGGCTGGGCCTCGCTTCTGTACAACACACTGGTGGAGCGTTTCGAAAAGCGCAACGGTCGCGAGATCCTGCGCACGCTCGACCCCGACCGGCAGGACCGCGCTCTCATCGCACGCTTGTTCGAGAAGCATGGCGGGCCGATCCTCGCTCCGTATGCCGCGCGCATCGGCAAGGATGAAGGCCTGATGCTCAATCCACCCGAAGATCGCACGCGAGTCGACGATTTCTCGGCCTGCGGCGTGGGAACCGCCGAGGAATTCGCACGCCAGTTCATCGACGGCTTCTATTTCGGCTGCGAAGGCGAAGACCGAGCGACCGTCATGGCCTTCGACCGCCGTCTCAACCATTTTGGGCTACAGCTGAACGCAATCTTCAGCTCCGATATCGGACACTGGGACGTGCCCGACATGTCAAAGATGCTTGCCGAGACCTACGAGCTGGTCGAAGAGCAGCTTCTGTCGCCGGAAGATTTCCGCAGATTCACTTTTTCCAACGTCGCCCGAATGTACACATCGATGAACCCGGATTTCTTCAAAGGCACGTCGGTCGAAGGCGCCGTT
>JAABRB010000247.1 GCA_011391185.1 Betaproteobacteria bacterium | reverse complement strand
GCGAGATCGGTCACGTAACCGAGTGCGGGCACGTCGAGCTCGGCGGCGTGGATCAGGGTGCGGCCGAACCCGCCTGCCTGCGATATGTGCACGGTCTCGATCGCGGTGACCGGCAGGATGCCGAATACGCCGATCCGCTCCAGTACCAGGCGACTCGCATGGGACAGCGCAATCGGCCGGAACGGGGTGCCCTCACCGGGTTGACGCGGCTCGACGAGCGCCACTGAGAAGCCGCTCTCGCGCAACGCGAGAGCCAGCGTCGCGCCGACGGGTCCGCCGCCGGCTACGACGATGTCAAACCGATCCCGCATCGCGCATCAGCGCTTCGATCTCCGCGACGGTCTTCGGCGCCGCGGCGGTGATCAAGTCGCAACCGCTGTCCGTAACCAGCGCGTCATCCTCGATCCGGACGCCGATGTTCCAGAACTGCTCGGACACGTTTCCGGCGGGCCGGATGTAACAGCCCGGCTCCACGGTGAGCATCATCCCGGGGCGGAGCACTTTCCACTCGCCGCCTTCCTTGTAGTCGCCCGCGTCATGCACATCCAGTCCGAGCCAATGGCCGGTCCGATGCATGTAGAAACGCTTGTAATCCTCGGACTCAATCACGGCGTCCAGCGTTCCCGAGCACAGGCCGAGATCGATGAAGCCTTGCGCGAGCACCTTCACCGCCGCCTCGTGCGGCATGTCCCACCGATTCCCCGGTTTGACCTCTGCGACGGCGGCGGTCTGCGCCGCCAGCACCAGCTCGTACACGGCCCGCTGCGGCCCGGCGAAGGTTCCGCTCACGGGGAACGTACGCGTGATGTCGGCCGCGTACCCGTCGAGCTCGCCGCCGGCGTCGATCAGCAGCAGATCGCCTTCGCCCATCAGCCGGTCGTTCTCCCGGTAATGCAGCACGCAGGCGTTCGGCCCGCTCGCGACAATCGGCCAGTACGCCGGAAACTGCGCGCCATGGCGGCGAAACTCGTGGAGGAGCTCCGCCTCGATCTCGTACTCCATCATTCCCGGTCGCACCGCGCGCATCGCGCGGACGTGCGCGCCGGCGGAGAGCGTGGCAGCTCGACGCATCGTCGCGATCTCGTGTTCGTCTTTCACCAGCCGCATCTCGTCGAGGATCGAGCGAACGTCACGGATATCGGCGGGCGCGCTGATTCCGGTGCGCGCTCTGGCGCGCACCTGGTTGAGCCAACCCATCACCCGGCTGTCCCATGCGGGATCCATGCCGGGTGCGAAAAAGAGGGTCGGCTGGTTGGCGAGCAGACCCGGCAACTTCGCGTCGAGCTCGGCGATGGGATGCGCCTCGTCGAAGCCGAACGTGTCGCGTGCCGCCTCGAAGCCGTGGCGAAATCCGTCCCAGAGCTCCCGCTCCGGATTCTTTTCGCGGCAGAAGAGCGCCGACTTCGGCTCGCTGCCCGCAATCAGCACGAGCAGGGCATCGGGCTCGGGAAATCCGGTCAGGTAATAGAAGTAGCTGTCGAAGCGATACAGGTAGTCGCTGTCGCGGTTACGCAGGCGCTCCGGCGCCGTCGGAATGATGGCGACGCCGGCCTGCATGGCCTCGAGCAGGCGTGTCCGGCGTGCGCGATGGGGGGTGGTCGGAAGCATTGTGCAAGTGTCCGGTTCCAGGGGTGAATTGGCAAGCCTCGCCGTTCACAAATTGGCTCAAATTGAAACGCGACGCCGGCGCTCGATCGGCGCCTCACTCGCAGAACGATGCCACCCAGTGAGACCTCCGCGGGATCAAGCGCGCTCATTGGCCAGCCATCGTTCCATCGAGGGCCGCGAGCCGCTCCGGGGTTCCGACGTCCACCCAATGGCCGCGAAAATGCTCTCCGCTCACGAGCCCGGCCATGGCCGCGGCACGCAGAAGCGGCGCGAGCTGCGCCCGCTCTCCGCGGCGAACTTCGGCAAAGAGTGCCGGTGAATAGAGGCCGACGCCGGCAAACGTCAATCGGCCCTTGGCCGCATTGCCGACGCGGTCGCCGGAAAGCGTGAAGTCTCCCGCCGGGTGATGCGCCGGATTCCCGACGAGCACCAGATGAGCGAGGGTGTCTCCGAGTCTTCGTCGGACGAGCGTCGCAAAATCCAGGTCGCAGAACACGTCGGCGTTGACCGCGACAAAGGGAGCGTCGCCCAGCAGCGGCAGCGCATTTGCGATCCCGCCGGCGGTCTCGAGCGCGGTCGCCTCGGGGGAGTAGCGGATCGAGACGCCGAACCGACCACCGTCGCCGAGCGCCGACTCGATCGCCGCGCCGAGATGCGCGTGATTCAGGACGATCTCGCGAATGCCGCCCGCGCGCAGCCGTTCGATCAGCCAGGTGACGAGCGGTTTGCCGCCCACCTCCAGCAGGGCCTTGGGCACCTGGTCCGTCAGAGGTCGCATGCGCTCGCCACGGCCGGCCGCGAGGATCATCGCTTTCACCCTGCGTGCCTCGCTAGAACGTGTATCGGACTTGCGGCGTCCGACCTTCGAGCTCGTCGAGCAGTCGCGCGAGCGGGAAGAGCGCGGCATAGCGCTCGCAAGCGGCGCGGACATATCCGATAAAGCGTGGCGTGTCGGCGAGGTAGTCCGATTTGTCGTCGCGATACTTCAGCCGCGCGAAGACTCCCAGCACCTTCAGGTGACGCTGCAGCCCCATCCACTCGAGGTCCTGATAGAAGGCGCCGAAGTCCGCATCGACGGGCAGTCCGGCCCGCCGCGCCTTTTCCCAGTAGCGGACGGTCCAGTCGAGCACCTGCTCCTCAGGCCAGCTCACGAACGCGTCGCGGAAGAGCGATGCGACGTCGTAGGTGATCGGCCCGAATACTGCATCCTGGAAATCCAGGATGCCGGGGTTCGGGTCGCTCACCATCAGATTGCGCGGCATGTAGTCGCGGTGAACGTAGACCTGCGGTTGTGCGAGATTGCTCGCCAGGATCAGCCGGAACGTGGACTCGAGCGCCTGTTGCTGCCCGGCGGCGAGCGTGACACCGAGATGGCGGGCGACATACCAGTCCGGGAAGAGGTCGAGCTCGCGGCGGAGCAGTGCCGCGTCGTAGGGCGGAAGCTCACCGGGCCGGCTCGCGAGCTGCCACGCGACGAGAGCGTCGATTGCGTCCGCGAAGAGCACGCCCGCATTCGCGTCATCGAGGGCTGCCAGGTAGGTGGTCGAGCCGAGGTCCGTCAGCAGCAGGAAGCCCCGCTCGAGGTCCTGCGCGAGGACCCGGGGCGCATTGAGCCCCGCTTCCGCGAGGAGTCCGGCGACATGCGTGAACGGGCGGCAATCCTCGCGCTCCGGCGGGGCGTCCATGGCGATTACGCTCTGCAGCGGGCCTTCCGCAAGGTGGACTCGGAAGTAGCGCCGAAAGCTCGCGTCCGCGGAAGCGGAAGTCAGATGGAAGCTGCCGGGCCGGTATTGCCGCGCGATCCATTGCTCGAGTTCTGCAAGCCGCTCCATCTGTCGTTGCCTGGTGGCGCGAATTGTGCGATTTTAGCAGGCAAAAATCGATGTCCGATCTCATGCATCCCGGTCGAATCCTTGCTGCGGTGGCGGCGGTTCTTGCTCTTGCCCTCTGCGGCAATGCCGCTGCCCAGGGACAGGGGTTGAGATTGCACCGCGCGCCGCCCACGCAGCCGCCCCCGCCGAGCGAGGACATCCCGGCGTTCGTCGACGCCGACCGGATACAGGGTGTCGCCGGAGTGGAAGTCGAGGCGATCGGGAATGCGGAGTTGCGCAAGGGGGCGACCACGCTCTTTGCCGACCGGATCCGGTACGTGAACGAGTTCGACGAGGCCGAGGCGCTGGGGAACGTGCGCCTGCGCATGGGCGAAGACGAGCTGCGCGGGCCGCGCCTGCGGTTGCACGTCTCCGAGAATGCCGGGGTGATCGACGACCCGACGTTCACGCTCGCGCCCCGCAAGCTCGGCGCGTCCGGGCGCGCGGCGGCGCCGGTCGGGAGCCGCGGCACGGCCAAGGTGGGACGATTCGACGGCAAGGATCATGTTCGGGTTAGCGATACGACCTTTACCACCTGCCAGCCGGACCAGGATGACTGGGTGCTGGCCGCAGAAGAGCTCGATCTGGATCTGGGACGCGAGGTGGGCACTGCGCGCGGGGCGCGCCTGACTTTTCTGGGACTGACGACGCCCGCGCTGCCGGACTTCGAATTCCCGCTCAACAACCGTCGCAAGAGCGGATTTCTGCCCCCGAGCGCCGGCATCAGCAATTCGCGCGGATGGGAAGTGATCGCACCGTACTACTTGAACCTTGCCCCGAATTACGATGCGACGATCGCGGGGCGGTACATGGAAAAACGTGGCTTCCAGATCCTCTCGCAGGGCCGCTACCTCGTTCCGACCTCCAGTGGCGAGGTGCGCCTCGAGTACCTCCCCAACGACAAGCAGCTCGACACCAGCCGCTGGGGCGCCGCGTGGCAGGACAACTCCCGGTTCGGCGGGAACTGGTCGACGAACGTCAACTACACCCGGGTGTCGGACAACAACTACTTCCGCGAGCTCTCCGGGCGGCTCGCCACCGCGACGCAGCTCTACCTTCCGCAGGAGGCGTCGATCACGTACGGTGCGGGCTGGTGGAACTCGACCTTGCGCGCGCAGCAGTTCCAGACGCTGCAGGATACCGCCAATCCATCGCCGGTTCCCTACAAGCGCCTTCCGCAACTGACGGCAGGTGCACTCCGGACCGTGGGCGCCGGCCTGGATCTCGGCGCAAACGGCGAAGCAGTCGCGTTCGACCATCCTTATCAGGTCACCGGGCAGCGCGGCATCGTCTATCCCTATCTCGCACGACCATTCGTCAGGCCATATGGATACATCACGCCCAAGCTCGGCGTGTCGGCGACCTATTACAATCTCGACAACCTCCTCACGGGCGCGCCCGCGAACCCGACGCGCGTGCTTCCGATCGCGTCGATCGACTCGGGGCTCTTCTTCGAACGCGACGCGCAGTGGTTCGGCCAGGACTTCCTGCACACGCTCGAGCCCCGCGCCTACTACCTCTGGGTGCCGTATCGCGACCAGACCGGATTCCCGAACTTCGACACCTCGGTGCCGGATTTCAACGCGACACAGCTCTTCTCCGAGAATTACTACGTTGGCGGGGACCGGATCAGCAATGCGAACCAGATCACGCTGGCCGCCACCTCGCGACTGATCCGTCCCGATACCGGGCAGGAGGCCGTGCGCGCTTTTGTCGGCCAGCGGTTCTACTTCGAGGACCAGAAGGTCCGGCTCGACCCGCAAACTCCGCTGCGCACCGAAAAGCTATCGCCGATTCTCGCGGGCATCGGCGGTCAGATCGCGCCGAACTGGCGTGGGGAAACGGCGGCACAGTACGCATGGTCCGATGGGCAGCTGGCGCGCTTCAGCGTCGGCGCACGCTATTCGCCGGAGTTCGCGAAAGTGCTGAACGCCGCGTACCGCTACGTGCGCCGGACCGCGAACCAGCCGGAAATCCGGCAGGTGGACGTGTCCGGCCAATGGCCGCTCGGACGAGGCATCTTCGCCCTGGCGCGCCTCAACTACGACCTCGCCGGCGACCAGTTCGTCGAGGCCCTGGGCGGAATC
>JAABRB010000246.1 GCA_011391185.1 Betaproteobacteria bacterium | reverse complement strand
CGAGGGCGCGATCAGCGCCCAGCAGCTGTCCGAGGCCTGCCTGGCGCGGGTGAGCGAGGTGGATGCCGAGGTGCAGGCCTGGGCCTACCTCGATCCCGAGCACGCGCTCGTACAGGCAAAAGCGCGCGACCGGGATCGCAGCGAAGGCCAGGCGGTCGGGCCTCTGCACGGCATTCCGGTCGGCATCAAGGACATCTTCGACACTGCCGACATGCCGACCGAAGACGGCAGCGTCCTACATTCGGGGCGCACGCCGGCGCATGACGCGACGCCGGTCGCGATGTTGCGCGCGGCGGGGGCGGTCATCCTCGGGAAAACCGTCACCACCGAATTCGCCACCTACACACCCGGCAAGACGCGCAATCCGCACAACTCTGCGCACACGCCAGGTGGCTCGTCGAGTGGCTCCGCGGCGGCGGTTGCAGCCGGCATGGTGCCGATTGCACTCGGCAGTCAGACCAACGGATCGGTGATCCGGCCCGCCTCGTACTGCGGCGTCTACGGCTTCAAGCCGACCCACGGACTGATTTCCCGGGGTGGCGTGCTGACGCTTTCGCGCACGCTGGACCACGTCGGAATCTTTGCACGCACCCTCGAGGACGTCGCTCTCGCCGCCGAGCAGCTCGTCAGCTACGACGCGCGCGATCCCGACACGCGGGTGCGCGGGCACATCCCTTTCGCGGCGACGTGCGCCGAAGCGCCGCCGTTCGCGCCGCTGCTCGCATTCGTGAAGGGCCCGGCCTGGGACCGCGCCGACGCGGAGACGCAGGAGGCGTTTGCCGAGCTTGCGGCGGCGCTGGGCGATCGCGTGGTGGAGGTGGATCTTCCGGAGTCGGCGCGCCAGTCGCTCGACTGGCATCGAACCATCATGGAAGCGGAGATGGCGGCGAATCTCGATCAGGAATGGCAAAGGGGACGGGACCGGATCTCGGAGCGCCTGCGCGAGCAGCTCGCCAAGGGGCGCGCGGTCAGGGCACTCGACTATCAGCTTGCGCGCGCGCGGGTGCCAGCGATCAACGAAGGGTTCGACGAGATCTTCGAGCGCTGCGACGCGATCATCACGCCCGCCGCGACAGGTACGGCGCCGAAAGGACTGGAATCCACGGGCGATCCCGCCTTCTGCACCCTGTGGACGCTCGCCGGTATGCCGGCGCTCAGCCTGCCGCTGATGCGTGGCGTGAACGGGTTGCCGCTGGGAATGCAGCTGGTCGGGCGGCGCGACAGCGACGCGCGGCTGCTGCGGACCGCGCGCTGGGTCGTGGGCCAGGTTGCGTCGAGCTGAAAAAACGGGGGGTGATTCGACATGATGTTCAAAATTATCGCAAGCATCTTGGCGGGCGCACTGCTCATCCTGTTCATTGGCCCGGTGGTGGTCAAGCTCAAGGATGGCGCGCTCTTCGCCGTGGCAGGGATCGGGCTCACGATGATGACCGTCGACCTCTGGCAGTCGCTGAAGGCGAAGGACGACTGAGCCTGGCCAGCCCGAAGTCGACGACTTCCTTCCGCTCCGGATTTGCGATAGCTCAAGTCCCTTGCTCCTGCGGGCAGATAGAGTCAGCTTGGCGTCCGGCGCGTGAATGCCGGAAATCGGAGGAAACCATGACGTACAAGACGATCCTGATTCGTGTCGACGATAGCCCCCGGTGGCCCGCGCAATTCGAAGTTGCGGCCGGCCTGGCCGCGGATTTCGGTGCGCACCTCGTCGGATTGTGCTTCCTGAGCAGGCCGGATCTGCCCGGGTATATCCGCAGCGCCGAGATCGCCGAGATGATCGCCCAGCGTTCGCGCGAGGCCGAGGACCGGGTCAAGGCGTCGCGCCAGATGTTTCTCGACCGGATTGCGAAGGCGGGCCTGTCGGGCGAGTGCCGGGTGGTCGAGGGTGAAGTCGAGGACCTCGCGGCAGTGCACGGTCGATACGCCGATCTGCTGATCGTCGGCCAGGCGGACGTCAATGCGCCGGATGCCTCCACACGGATGGAAACCATCCAGAGCGTGATCTTCGCCGCCGGGCGGCCGCTGCTGCTGGTGCCCTACGCCGGCAGGATCAAGACGCTGGGCAAGAACATCTTCGTCGCATGGAACGCGAGTCGCGAAGCAACCCGCGCAGTCACGGATGCACTGCCCCTGCTGCAGCGTGCCGACAAGGTCACGGTCATGGTGGTTCGGCCGCGTGCCGATGCGCGCGCGCACGGCGAGATCCCCGGGGCCGACATCGCGGCCGACCTCGTGCGCCACGGCGTCAAGGTCGAGGTCATGGCCGAGGAGGGCGAGGGTATCGACGGCGGTGACCTGATGCGCTCGCGCGTTGCCGACCTGGGATCCGATCTGATCGTGATGGGGGCCTACAGCCATTCGCGGCTCCGCCAATGGGTCCTCGGCGGCGCGACGCGCACCATGCTCGAGAGCATGACCGTTCCGGTGCTGATGTCGCACTGACGGCTCGACCCCGGAGTCGGGAACGGCGCAGGCGGGCTGATTTCGCATGCGCATCCGGCTCCGGCGGCATCTCTGCTAATATCGCGCGCCGTGAGCCGTGCCGCATATATCACGCCGCAGGATGCCGAGGCCGCGTTCTACGCGGCGATCGAACGTGCCGACATCGATGCGATGCTGGCGATCTGGGCCGAAGACGAGGAAGTGGTCTGCGTGCATCCGGGCGGTGCGCGGCTCACCGGGTTCGAGCAGGTCCGCGCGAGCTGGACGCAGATCTTCAAGTCGCGGCAGCGCCTGCAGGTCCAGATCTCGAACGCGGTGTATGTGCAGGGCATGATGCTTTCCATACACAGCGTCCACGAGAACATCACCGTGGTGGGCGAGCAGGCGCCCCGTCCGCCGATCGTGACGACGAACGTCTATATTCGCACCGGCAGCGGCTGGCGCATCCTCGTGCACCACGCGTCCGCGGCGCCGCAGGCACCCGGACCGGCAGAGACCTCCAAGATCCTGCATTGACGCGCAGTTTCACGTCGTTTCGTCCGCCCTGGTGGCTGCGCCGCGGGAACGCGCAGACCCTCTTTGCCGCGCTTGCTGTGCGGGGCACCCGGATGCGCTACCGGCGCGAGCGCTGGGACACGCCCGACGGCGATTTCGTCGTGGCGGACTGGATCGACGGACCGGCGAATGCCCCGCTTGTGGCGCTCTTTCACGGGCTTGAGGGAAGCTCGGCGAGTCACTACGCACGCGCGCTGATGGACGCCACCCGGGCGCGCGGCTGGCGCGGCGTGGTGCCGCACTTCCGCGGGTGCGGTGGCGAGCCCAACAACCTGCCGCGTGCCTATCACTCCGGCGACTCGCGGGAGATCGACTGGATGCTGCGGCGCCTCCGGTCGGCCGCCGGCGCGGCACCGCTCTTCGCCGTCGGCGTCTCGCTCGGCGGCAACGCATTGCTCAAGTGCCTGGGGGAGGCGGGCGACGCGGCGCGCGAAATCGTCGGCGCGGCGGCGGCCGTCTCGGCGCCGCTGGATCTGACCGCGGCCGGAGATGCCCTGGGACGCGGCTTCAATCTGGTGTACGCGCGGCATTTCCTCGCTTCCCTCAAGCGCAAGACCGCGGCGAAGCTGACGCGCTTTCCCGGCTGCGTGGACGGAGCGGCCGCTGCGCGCGCACGGACGTTGCGCGAGTTCGACGACGCCGTCACTGCGCCGCTGCACGGTTTCCGCGATGCCTCCGACTACTGGCTGCGATCGAGCGCGAAACCACTCCTCAAGCGCGTCCGCGTGCCCACGCTCGTGATCAACGCGCGCGATGATCCGTTCCTGCCCGGCGAGTATCTTCCCGGGCCGGAGCACGTCTCGGCGGAGGTCGTGCTCGATTACCCCGCGGCCGGCGGACACGTCGGGTTCGTGACCGGGCCGTTTCCCGGGCGCATCGGCTGGGTGCCGGCGCGGGTGCTCGGCTTCTTCGAAGCGCACCTCGCCGGGTGCGATAATCAACGGCTGATTCGCTGACTGAACCCGGTGTTATCGATGACAGACTGCCCCCCCGAGATCTTCAAGGCCTATGACATCCGCGGCATCGTCGGCCGGACGCTGACCGTGGCGGGGATCGAGCTCATCGGACGCGCGCTCGGGTCGGAGTGCCTCGCGCGCGGCGGCCGATCGATCGCGATGGGTCGTGACGGGCGGCTGTCGGGCCCCGAGCTCGCGGGGGCGCTGGCGCGCGGCATCCGGGCAAGCGGCGTCGCCGTCGTGGACGTGGGAATGGTCACCACGCCGATGGGCTACTTTGCCGCGCACGAGCTCGGCACCGGGTCGGCGGTGCTGGTGACCGGCAGCCACAACCCCCCCGAGTACAACGGCCTGAAGATGGTCTTGAACGGCATCACGCTCGCGAGCGAGGCGATCCAGCAACTGCGGCGCCGCATCGAGGCCGGAGATTTCGCCGTTCCGGCGAACGGCACGGGCGGCTACCGGCGCGCGGATGTGCGCGAGGCCTATCTCGCGCGCATCGCTGGCGACGTGAAGCTCGCGCGGCCGATGCGTGTGGCCGTGGACTGCGGCAACGGCGTGGCTGGAAGTGTCGCGCCCGAGCTCTACCGTCGCATGGGATGTGAGGTTTCGGAGCTCTTTTGCGACGTGGACGGGACGTTTCCCAATCACCATCCCGATCCGACCCAGCCCGAGAATCTCGTGGATCTCGTCGCGCGGCTCGCGACCGGCGAGAGCGAGCTCGGACTTGCTTTCGACGGCGACGGCGATCGTCTCGGTGTCGTGACCCCGAGCGGCGCGATCATCTATGCCGACCGGCTGCTGATGCCGCTCGCCGCGGATGTACTCGAGCGCTGTCCCGGAGCGGAGATCGTCTTCGACGTGAAGTGCACGCGTAATCTGCCGGTATGGATCCGGCGCCACGGCGGGCGGCCCGCCATGTGGAAAACCGGCCACTCGCTGGTGAAGGCGCGGCTGCAGGAGACGGGCGCGCCGCTGGCCGGCGAGATGAGCGGCCACATCTTCTTTGCCGAGCGCTGGTACGGCTTCGACGACGGTCTCTATGCCGGCGCCCGGTTGCTCGAAGTGTTGTCGCGTAGCGGTGATCCGGGCGCGGTGCTGGAGGCGCTTCCCGACTCGGTTTCGACGCCGGAACTCCATCTCCCGCTCGTCGAAGGCGAGCCGCATCGGCTGATCGCCCGGCTGCAGCAGGAGGCGCAGTTTCCCGGCGCTGCGGACATCGTCACGCTTGACGGACTGCGGGTCGAGTATCCCGATGGCTTTGGCCTGGCGCGGGCGTCCAACACCATGCCGGTCGTCGTGCTGCGTTTCGAGGCGCAGAATGCGGCCGGCCTGCAACGCATCCAGAATGAGTTTCGGCGGGTCCTGCTCGCCGCGAAGCCGGACGCGAAGTTACCGTTCTAGCGGGGCGTTCAGGGGCCGGCGAGACAACTTTTCCCCTCCTCTTCGAGGAGGGGTGGTTGCGAAGCAACCGGGGTGGTGTTCCAGAGCCCTGATCGAAGCCTCAACCACCCCGCCCGCTTCGCGGGCACCCCTCCTTGAAAAGGAGGGGAAAAAAATCCTACCCCCGCCCCGCGACAACCCGCCCTTGGCGGGAAGGAGGGTAACGGGAGGAAACCAGCCGGTTTCCTCCT
>JAABRB010000245.1 GCA_011391185.1 Betaproteobacteria bacterium | reverse complement strand
GTGAGCTTGGCCGCGGTCTCGCGGTCCTCGACGCCGTCGAACCGCGCGATCAAGTGGTCCTTGCCCGGCCGCAACGACGCGATCTTGAACGTGCGGGCGCCGCGTTCGTCCTCGAGCAGCCCATAGCGGCCAACCGCCAGCGGATCCTCGGTGAAAACGAATAGCCTTACCTCGCCGCGCACACCGTGGACGGCGCCGATCTTGGCGACGCAAATGCGGTCGGCCATCGCTCAGCCTTAGCTTGCCGGCTGCTCCGCGGCGGGTGCCGTCGGAGCGGGAGCCGCGGCCGGAGCTGCCGTCGCCGGCGCGGGAGCTGCAGCCGCGGCTGCCGTTGCGGCTTCGGCGGCCGCCTTCTTCTCCTTGCGCGGGATCGCCTTTTCCGGATTGTTGCGGGGCTTGCGCTTCATGAGCCCGGCCGCATCGAGGAAGCGCGACACCCGGTCGGAAGGCTGCGCGCCCTTGGAGAGCCAGTGCTTCACGCGCTCGAGATCGAGCTGCACGCGCTCCTTGGAGTCCTTGGGCAGCATCGGATTATAGGTGCCGAGCTTCTCGATGAAGCGGCCGTCGCGCGGAAACCGCGAGTCGGCAACGACGACGCGGAACTGCGGGCGCTTCTTGGCCCCCGCGCGGGCCATTCGGATTTTCAGAGGCATTGCATTTCCTTTCGTGAGCTTTGGTTCGGGTTCATTTCTTCTTGAAGTCCTTGGAGCCGCCGAGACCGGGCAGGCCCGGAAGCCCCGTTATCTTTCCGCCGAGACCGGGCAGCGCGCCGGGCGCGCCCGGGAAATTCGGCGGCAAGGCGCCGAGCTGACCCGGCATTTTCTCCGCCAATTGCCTGAGCTGTTCCGGGCTCGGCGCACCGCCGCCGCCCATGCCGAAGAGATTGCCGAGCCCCGCAAGCGCGCCGCGCTTGCCGCTGCCCATGGCCTTCATCATGTCGGCCATCTGCCGGTGCATTTTCAGCAGCCGGTTCACCTCTTCGACGCGGGTGCCGGAGCCCGCGGAAATGCGCTTCTTGCGCGAGGCCTTGAGCACGTCAGGGTTCCGCCGCTCCTGCGGTGTCATGGAGTCGATAATCGCCTTCTGGCGCTTCAGCACCGACTCGTCGAGATTGGCGGCCGCGATCTGGTTCTTCATCTTGGCAACGCCCGGCAGCATCCCAAGCATGCCGCCGATCCCGCCGATCTTCTCCATTTCTTCCAGCTGAGCGCGCAGATCGGTCAGATCGAACACGCCCTTCTTCATGCGCTCGGCGGTCTTTTGCGCGCGCTCGAAATCGACGGTCTCGACGGCTTTTTCCACGAGCGAGACCACATCGCCCATGCCCAGAATCCGCCCGGCGATACGGCGCGGGTCGAATTCCTCAAGCGCGTCCATCCTCTCGCCGGTGCCGATCAGCTTGATCGGTTTGCCGGTGACCGCGCGCATGGAGAGCGCGGCGCCGCCGCGGCCGTCGCCATCGACGCGCGTGAGCACGATGCCACTCAGATTCAGCCGCGCCGCGAACGCCCGCGCGGTCGCCACCGCATCCTGGCCGGTGAGCGCATCGGCAACGAGCAAGATTTCATGCGGCTTGGTCGCCCGTTCGATCTCGGCGACCTCGGCCATCAGCGCCTCGTCTACGGTGACGCGGCCGGCGGTATCCAGCAGCACCGCGTCGTGACCGCCCAGCCGCGCGGCTTCCAGCGCCCGGCGGGCAATCTGCAACGCGCTCTGGCCTTCGACGATCGGCAACACATCGACGCCGATCTCGCGCCCGAGCACGGCGAGCTGCTCCATCGCGGCCGGCCGACGCGTGTCGAGGGAAGCCATCAGCACCTTGCGCTTCTGCTTTTCGGTGAGGCGCTTGGCGATTTTCGCCGTGGTCGTGGTCTTGCCCGAGCCTTGCAGGCCGACCATGAGGATCGGCACCGGCGGCGTCGCATCGAGCTCGATCGATTTCGCGTCAGCGCCGAGCACGTCCACCAGCTCGTCGTGCACGATCTTCACGACCTGCTGGCCGGGCGTCACCGAGCGGATCACGTCGGCGCCGATCGCGCGCGCCCGCACCTTGTCGATGAACGCGCGCACCACTTCGAGCGCGACGTCGGCCTCGAGCAACGCGCGGCGCACCTCGCGCATGGCCTCGTCCACGTCGCGCTCGGCGAGCGCGCCGCGCTTGGTGAGGCGGTCGAGAATGCCGCCGAGGCGTTCGCTAAGCGTGTCGAACATCGTGCCGTTCAGACTCCGTACCCATGCCCAACGCAAAACGCGCCCGAGGGCGCAACGCGCTGTCGGGCGATAACCTCCGGGTTCTTGACCCGGTCGGCCGCGAGGTTCGCTCGTCGGTCGAGAGTGCGGGAGGCCTACGCCCCCCGTGCGTTTCCGTCAAGAACGCGCCCTTCCTCGTCATCACCGGGCCGCCGCGAAGCAGCGAGACCCGGTGATCCCGAGCAATTGGCACGGCTTTGCTCGCCTTACGGGGATCGCCGGGACAAGCCCGGCGATGACGTGATTGGGCCGCTATTTCTTCAGCGGCACATAGACATTGATCACCAGTGCATCCTGCTTGGTGGTCAAGGGATCGGTGACGAATTCCTCGATGAACAGCTCTTCGGCAGTAAGCCCCTTGCCCTCGATATGATTGGCGATCGACTCGTAGGTCGTCTCCATGCCGTCGAACGCGCCGCGATGCACGAACTTGAGCGCACGACCGGTCGGCGCGGGACCGACCGAAATATCACCGCCCGGCGCCTGCGCCGGTGCCGCCTCGATCGGCAGCGCCGCTTCGAACTCGAAGCCGTCGTCGTCGGTCGCGCGATAGATCAGCAGCGGCAGGCCGTTGACCTTGGCGCCCACGCGCGCGGCTGCGGCTTGCACCATCTGAAATGCTTCCCGCACCTTCTCCCAGCCCTCGTCCCAGTTGGCGCTGCCCTTCCTAAAGATCACGGTGCGCGCCGGCAGCGTCAGTTCCTCGCCGAACGCGTCGCGCGTCACTATGGGCGGCACGGTTGGCGGCGGTTGCTGGGCTTGGGCGGCCGTGGCGAGGAGGAAAAAAGCCAGTACGAGGCGGGCGATCATCGGGGTCTCTCGAATCGGCGGCGCTCGATTCATTTCTTGTCTAGCATCGTTCGTTCGCGGCTTCCGCAAGCAGGGCGCCGGACTCGCGTTGGGGCCGCGAATTCCCCTATAAGTCGCAGGGATTGTGTCGGATTCGCGATGAGCGCGCTCCTCAACCGCCCCTTCGTCAAGATGAACGGCATCGGCAACGAGATCGTCGTGCTCGACCTGCGCGCCGACCCGGCGCCGGTGACCGAGGCCGACGCCCGCGCCATCGCGCGGCCCGAAGCGGTGCCGTTCGACCAGTTGCTGGCGCTTTATCCGCCGAAGACGCCGGGCACCGAGGCGTTCGTGAAAATCTACAACAGCGACGGCTCCGAAGCCGGCGCCTGCGGCAACGGCATGCGCTGCATCGCGGCGCTTGCCGCCAAGCAATCCGGCAAGCATGCGCTCGCCTTCGAAACCGCCGCCGGGCTCATCCTCTGCGAGGTCAAAGGCGGCACGATCACCGCCGACATGGGCAAGCCGCGTTTCGCCTGGAATGAAATTCCGCTGGCCGAGGAATTCCGCGACACACGCATGATCGAGCTGCAGATCGGACCCATCGACGCGCCGATCCTGCATTCGCCCTCGGCGGTGAACATGGGCAACCCGCACGCCATTTTCTGGGTCGACGACGTGAATGCTTACGATCTCGCCCGTGCGGGCCCGATGCTGGAAAACCATCCGATCTTCCCTGAGCGCGCCAATATTTCGCTCGCGCAAGTGAAGGACAAAGATCACCTCTTGCTCCGCACCTGGGAGCGCGGCGCGGGGCTGACGCGCGCCTGCGGCTCGGCCGCCTGTGCCGCGGCGGTCTCCGCCGCGCGCACCAAGCGCACCGGCCGCAAGGTGAAGGTGTCACTGCCCGGCGGCGATCTTATGATCGAATGGCGCGCGTCCGATGATCATGTGCTCATGACCGGCCCGGTCGAGACCGAGTTCGAAGGCAGGCTTAACCAAACCATGCTTGCGGCAGCGTGAGGGACGCGATGGTCGAAGTCGTCACCTTCGGTTGCCGGCTGAACGCCGCGGAGTCGGAGCTGGTGCGCCGCAATGCGGAAGCGGCAGGACTCGCGGATACGATCGTCATCAATTCTTGCGCCGTGACCGCCGAGGCCGTCAGCCAGGCGCGCCAGACCATCCGCCGCCTGAAGCGGCAGCACCCGGACGCCAAGATCGTCGTTACCGGCTGCGCCGCCCAGACCGAGCCCACTACGTTCGCCGCGATGCCCGAGGTTGATCGCGTACTCGGAAATCTTTCGAAAAACTCGCCCGCGGCCTGGATCGATTTGAAACGCGCCTTCGATATCGGCATCGCCGCCGAGGAAAAAGTCGTCATCGACGATCTCGCGTCGGTGCACGATACCACGCTCCATCTGATCGACGGCCTTGAAGGGCACACGCGGGCCTTCGTGCAGGTGCAGAACGGCTGCGATCACCGCTGCACCTTCTGCATCATTCCTTATGGCCGCGGGCCGTCGCGCTCGGTTGCGATCGGCGAAGTGGTGGCGCAGGCCCGCCGCCTCGCCGAAAACGGCTATCGCGAGATCGTGCTGACCGGCGTGGATCTGACCGCTTATGGCCTCGATCTGCCGGGCCGGCCGCGGCTGGGCGCGCTGGTGCGCGCGATCCTGCGCCATGTGCCGGAACTGCCGCGGTTGCGGCTCTCTTCGCTCGATCCGGTCGAAGTGGACGCCGACCTGATGCGCGCTCTTGCGGAAGAAGTGCGGCTGATGCCGCATCTGCACCTTTCCTTGCAGGCCGGCGACGATCTCATCCTCAAGCGCATGAAGCGGCGGCACCTGCGCGCCGACGCGATCCGCTTCTGCGAAGACGCGCGGCGCTTGCGCCCCGATCTGGTGTTCGGCGCCGACCTGATCGCGGGCTTCCCCACCGAAACCGAAGCCCAGTTCCAGAACACGCTTTCAATCGTCGAAGATTGCGATCTCACTTACCTGCACGTCTTCCCGTTCTCGCCGCGCCAGGGCACCCCGGCCGCGCGCATGCCGCAGGTGGGGCGCCAAATCGCCAAGGAGCGCGCGCGGCGCCTCCGCGAGGTCGGCGAGATCGTGCTGCAGCGGCACCTGGCGAGCGAGATCGGCCACCGCCGCCGGGTGCTGATGGAAAAGGCGGAAGCCAAAACCGAGCATTTCACCCGCGTGCTGCTGCCCCACCCTGCCCTGCCCGGTACGCTCCTTGATGTCACCATCGCCGGCCATGACGGTCGGCGGCTGCTTGCCGCATGAACGCCGACACGCCGCGCACCGGGTTCCTCCGGCGGCTCGCGGGCGGCCTTGCCCGTACCGCGTCGAAGCTCGGCGACGGGCTCGCCAATCTTTCCAAGCAGCCGCTCGATACCGCGACCCTGCAGCAACTCGAGGATCTTCTGATCGAGGCCGATCTCGGCGTCGATACGGCCGGCAAGGTCGCAACTGCCATGAAGAAGCACCGCAGCGACCGTGCGCTGGGCAACGAGGAAATCCGCGGGCTCGTCGCCGGC
>JAABRB010000244.1 GCA_011391185.1 Betaproteobacteria bacterium | reverse complement strand
CATGTACCGAAAGCTTCCGAGACACGTGGAACCCGTGCTCGCACGTCGTGGATTGTCGAACGGAACGCCGCTCAAGGACTACCACGCGTTTTTCGACACCGGCCACGTTCTCCTGGGGCTCGCCCAGGCGCTACGCTAGAACCACCCCGCCCGCTCCGCGGGCACCCCGCCCGGCCCGAAGCGAGGACGCTTCGGGCGTTCGCCGGCTCGAACGTGCGCAGGCACGTTCTCGAATTCCCGACTCACCCTTGAAAAGGAGGGGATCGCCTACAGCGTCTTCCCCTTCTCCTTGCGCGCGGGCACCCACTCCCAACCGGGAATCGTCAGTTCGTACCGGCGTGATCTTCCCTCGCCCCGCGGCGCAAGCACGCCCTTTTGCACGAGGTCAGCGAGCTCGCGCGTCGCCGTGGGGCTGGAGGTCTTGGTCAGCGCAGTGTACTTGCGGGCCGTCATGCCGCCCTCGAATCGCCCGGGCCCCGCTTCGAGCATGCGATGTAGCGCTTTGCGCTGCCGCTCGTTCAAGTCGACATCCTTGTGCTGGCTCCAGAAACGGGCGCGCGTAAGGGACTCGGCGATTAGTCCTGTGACGCTCACGCACGAAGCTTCGAACACTTCCAGGAACCACCCAAGCCAGGAAGTAACGTCGCCCGACCCGCGTTGAACTCGATTCAGTTCCTCGTAGTACTTCGCTTGTCGGTCGCGTAGCTCATGGGAGAGTCCGTGCAGCCGGTAGGCGAGCCGTGCGTCCTGCGCAAGTGCCATGTCAACGATGGCTCGCCCGACCCGGCCGTTGCCGTCCTCGAATGGGTGAATGGACACGAACCAAAGATGCGCGAGCCCCGCCCGCACCAGACCGTCCGTCCGGCCCCCCGCAGTGACTTGGCGCGTACGCTCGAACCAGTCGAGAAAGCTACGCATCTCGGCGCGCACTGCGGCCGAGGGCGGCGCCTCGTAGTGGACGGTCTCGTGGCCAATCGGCCCGCTCACGATCTGCATTGGCGCGGGATGCGACCGGTAACGCCCAACCTCGATCCGGCGCAGGCCCGAGTATTCCGTCGGAAAGAGCACTGCCTGCCAGCCGCAGAGTCGCGCTTCGTCGAGCGGAGAATCCCAGCGTGCGGTCGCGTCCTCCATGACGTCGAGCAGGCCCTCGATCTGCCGCGGCACCGGCGCGGTGAACGCCGAAGGAATGCCGAGGCGCCGCGCCACCGAGGAGCGCACCGCATCGACATCAAGGCGCTCGCCCTCGATTTCGGCGGTCGCGATGGCCTCCCCGGTCCACAGTTCCCGCTGAGCGGGAACGAATCCCTGCGCGCCAACGGCTTCGGCGTTCCCGAGAAGCTTTCCTTGCGCGAGCCGCGCTTTCGCGAGCAGAGCCGAAAGCGTCTTTTCGTCGTACGCTAACGGCGGCCAGTCCGGAGACTGCCAAATCCAACGCAGGGCGTTTACAGCCACCTTTTCGCCTCGGAAATTGAGTTGATAGGGTATCGTAATCGCCTGTGATGAGATTGTCGCCTATAATCGAATCATGAATTGATCTGATCTCTGTCGAGAATCGCCAGACGGGCTGGCGAGTGCCTGGGTGTAGGTTTGCTTGACAATGCCTCGTGGGCATTTTCGACAACATCCTGCTTATCCCTTCAATTGCAAAGGGTTAGACGCACTGGTCAGGGAGTTTCGTTCCGAAATTTTCGTAATCCTTGCCTGACCGGGGATTCCGACGCCGTTCGCATTGAGCACCGACGCGCCCATGTTCACCATCGACGATCGGATGGATGCTACTTGCCGCGGTCTTCGTCAAGCGCCCTGTACGCGCGATCGTGCTCCTGCTCATCGAAAAAGGCGGTCTGATGGAATCTGCTCTCGATCACTGGAGCGGAAAGAAGACCGGCCAGAAGCCCCGCCTGAATCCACTCGCGATCTCGGGGTTCGCAACGCGCGTACTTCGAGACCGCGGCGTCATTGGGATCGAGGAAGAACACGACGATGTCGTTCGCCAATGGAACTCGCACCAGGCGAAACTCCCATTGGGTCGGAAGGGTGAGAACTTCAGGGGTGATCGGGTCCAGGAAGAATCCGTGACTCGCCTCAAAAGGGCTGCCTTCTCCCAAACTCTGCTGCAATTCAAAGATACGCCCCGGGTCCTGCCGGGTGTAGCAATCGACGTCGATCGACATGAGCATGCGTGCCGGGATCTCCTTTCCCCGCACAATACCGAGTATCGACAAACTTCCTACAACAATGAACTCCGTATGCTTCGTCAGCTTTCTGGCTTCGTCGAAGAGCTCCTGTAGCTGGCCTAGTTCCATGCCCATGACCAAGGCGAATTCTGAAACAACGCATCCTCCCACTCGCCTAGCGAGGCCATCGCCTTGGCAAGCTTCCGCGGCGGCAACGCAAGGAGCTCTGACCAGCGATCGATGTAGAACGCGCTGCAGGATTGCTTGCGACGCCACAGATCCACGCGTTCGCGGGCTTTGGCCACCAGCGCGGCGGCCGCGCGCGCATCGCCGGTCAGTTCGATGGCGAGTCGCAAGTGCCGGCTACGCTGATGCTCCAGCTTTCTCTGCTGTTCGATGCGGGCCAGTTTGCGCGCATCGTTGCGACCGGAGCCGTCGGCGACTTCAGTGCTGATATCGAGCGCGCGCAAGAGTCGCTCGATTGTGTCTGTTTGCACGGGTTGAGGTCTGCACTGCTCCAACCGAGACAGCACTGCCCGCGACACTCGGGCAACATCCGCGAGCTCTTTCTGCGTCAGTCCCTTCCGGACACGTTGGTCCTTGATGAGTTTTCCGTACTGCTCGGCAAGCATTTCTGTACCTCTCATAGAACGATGTCTATTATAATAGACCTCGCAATGGAGGAAAGTTGGGAATCTCTACCAAGCCACCCTGGGCAATCTTTCCAACCACCCCGCCCGCATTGCGGGCACCCCTCCTTGAAAAGGAGGGGAAAAACCTATCCGCCTCAGCCCGGTACATTCCACCTTCGTCGCGCGTCAGAAAACTTGACACTACCCCGTCGGCAGTCCTGGCGGAGCCACAATAAATCCATTCCCATACAAAGGCTTAGAGCCTTTGGCCTCCGAGTTGCTTTCTATGCAGACTGCCTGACTGGATTCCCGTCGCAGCTCCGCAAGAGAGCCGACGCGCCGAGGGGATAACAACAAGACCCAGAGGAGGGCTCGGCGTCGTTTCGGCCTCGCGCTGCGGGAATCGCCTTCGGCGGCTCCTTGCGCGGGGCCACGTTTTTTTCCAGTGCTCGCGATGGGGCGGTGTGACGAATTTCCTAGACGGCACATTGCCGTTGTACCGGGGCTGCGCGCCGCAGGCCACGATACGAGTCGGACTGCGGCAGGGCATCGGTGGGCTCGGAGGCCTGATCCGTGCGTGGGTCGCAGTAAAGGAGGAATGCGATGCCGGCTGCGCCAGCGCTCGACCTGCGCGAGGGTTTCCGCTCGCGTTTCGAGGTGATTCCCGCCGTATCCGATGCGCTCATCGAGCAGGTCCACCGGGTCCGTCACCAAGTGTACTGCGAGGAGCTCGGATTCGAGGCGATCCGGCCCGACGCCCAGGAGCGTGACGCGTACGACGCTCACGCGGTGCACCTCCTCCTCCGCAAGGCGGGCGGCGGTGCACCGGTAGGCTGTGCCAGGCTCGTGCGGCCTAACCCGACCCATCCTGCGGTGCCCCTGCCCTTCGAGAAGTTCTGCGCCGCAAGCCTCGACCGCTCGATCATCGATCCCGCGCGACTGCCACGCAGCACCGTAGCCGAGGTATCCCGCCTGGCGGTGATGAGCGAGTTTCGCCGCCGCAAGGGCGAAGCACGGCAGCCTGCGCCGCTTTCCGAAGGTGACTTCGGCACGGAACAGAATCCGCGCTTCCCGTACATCCTGGTGTCGCTCTACCTCGGAATCGTCGCGATCGCCAGTATTCACGGCGTCGAATCGCTGTTCATGCTCACCGAACCACGCCTCGCCGCACACTTTGCGAAGTTTGGCGTCACCGTGCGCCAGATCGGCACGCCCATCGAGCATCGCGGACTGCGCATCCCGTCGATGATGAGCGTCAGCGAAATCGTGAGCGGGCTGAACGAGTATTGCCGGCCGCTTTATCTGGAACTCATGGAAGAGGTCGCCCGCACGCTGCGCGCGCGCGGAGCACCCGAAGAAGACCCCCCGACGCTTCACTGACCCGCTCGCGTCCGCTTGCAGCGGCCGCGGCGGATACGAATCACCGCAGACAATGTAGCAGCAGCCGATGTTCGACACTTTCGTCGCCAAGAAACTGCTTGGCTGGCTCGTACTGCCGCCAACGGGGCCGCTGCTCATGGCGATCGCGGGATTGCTCATGCTCCGGTGGCGCACCCGGCTCGGCCGCAGTTTCGCCTGGATCGGCGTGGGCGCGCTCTTCCTGCTTTCGCTGCCGGTGGTCGAGGGCGGACTCTCCTGGCTGCTCTATCGCGACGGCCCGGTCGATTTGCGCCGCGCCCAGGACGCGCAGGCCGTGGTGATTCTGGGGGGCGGATTGCGTCGTGAAACGCTCGAATATGGCGGCGACACGCTCGGGCGCCTCACCCTGGATCGCGTGCGCTATGGCGCGTGGATCGCGCGGCAGACCGGGCTGCCCGTGCTCGTCACGGGTGGACGAATCGGCGGCAGTGCAGCTGAGGCGGACGTCATGGCCCGCGCACTGGTGGACGAATTCGGCATCGCGGTCCGTTGGCGCGAAACCGATTCATTCAACACCCACGAGAACGGGAAATTTTCCGCCGCGATCCTCAAGCGGGAAGGCGTCGAACGCGTGCTGCTGGTCTCACACGGCTTCGATGCGCCCCGCGCTAGAGCCGAGTTCGAGGCGGCCGGGCTTCGGGTGACCCCGGCACCGACCCACGTTTCCGAATTCTCGATAGAGAGCCCGCTCGATTTTCTGCCGAACATGGGCGCGTTGCACGGCAGCTATTACGCCTGCTACGAACTGCTCGCCGGTTTTGCGCGCGCACTCGGCATTTAGTTTGCATCACACTCATGTCATCCCAACGCATTTCCACTCCCAACGTGTCGCCGTCGCAGATCGCGATGCGTGTACACTCGCAGCGGAAAGCGTTCTGCTGCAGTCGCGGCGCGGACGCCGCAAAGTCGTCATGAAAGATTCCGTCCGCAAAGTCCTCGATCGCCTGCGGCGCAAGCGTCCCATTGACGTTCCGACGCAGCCCCCGCAGGCGAGCTTTAGCGAGCCTCCGCCGATCCATGGCACGACGGGACTGACGGTCTTCGACGACGTCGCGCTCAGACTGCGCAATCTCACTATCGAACAACTGGACGTCGAGGATGGCGATCCGGGTCAGCTGCCCGGCGCATTCAAGATCCGGCTCGCGCAATCCCGCCCGCTGGATGCAGACGCGGGAACCCTCGTTGAACGAGGCTACACCCGCCGCGGCTACCGGACAGCGGGCGCGGGCGGCGGCGATCCGAACCTCTACACCTTCGTGGCCTACGACGAGGGCAAGCTCAGCGGGACCGTGAGCATCCGCATCGATTCGGAGCGCGGTCTAGCCGCCGATGCAATTTATCGCGAAGAGATCGACGACCTCCGCAAATCAGGTTGCAAGATTTGCGAGTTCAC
>JAABRB010000243.1 GCA_011391185.1 Betaproteobacteria bacterium | reverse complement strand
GTGTTCCGCCACCGCATCATGTGGTGGGACTGGCTGCTCGCCGCGGCAGGCATCGCCAGCGCCGTGTATCTCATCGCGGGCGGGGACGATTTCTTCGACCGGTCGATCATTCCCAACCAGTGGGACATCGTCTTCGGCGTGGGGCTCGCGCTGCTCATCCTGGAGGCGATGCGGCGCACCACCGGCTGGATCATGCCCTTCATCACCGTCTGCTTCCTGATGTATGCATTCTTCGGCGAGTACCTGCCCGCGCCCTGGACGCACAAGGGCTACGAGATCCCGCGCCTCGTCGGGCACATGTACATGACGCTGGAGGGCATCTACGGCACGGCGATCGCCGTATCGTCGACGCTCATCATTCTCTTCACCATCTACGGCGCGTTCCTGCAGTTCTCGGGCGCGGGCAAGTTCTTCATCGACTTCTCCTTCGCCGCCATGGGCGGCAAGCCGACCGGCGCCGGCCGCACGGTGACGCTCGCCTCCTTCCTGCTCGGCGGGCCTTCAGGCTCGGGCGTCGCGACCACGGTGACGCTGGGCGCAGTGGCCGCGCCCATGCTCGCCAAGGTGGGCTACGGCAAGAACGAGGCCGGCGGGTTGCTGGCGGCCGGCGGGCTGGGCGCCATCATTTCGCCGCCCGTGCTGGGCGCGGCGGCGTTCCTGATCGCGGAGTTCCTGAAGATCTCCTACCTCGACGTGCTGCTGATGGCGGTGATCCCGACCTGCCTGTATTACCTGACGCTGTTCATCATGGTGGAGATCGACACGCGCAAGTTCGGCATGAAGGACGCCGTGTTCGAGAAAGTGGAATCGGCCTGGAGCCTGACGAAGAAGTACTGGTTCCATTTCTTCTCGCTGGTGTCGATCGTCGCCTTCATGCTGATGGGCTTCTCGCCCGAGCTGTCGGTGTTCTGGGCGACGGTGGTGGTGTTCGCCACCAGCTTCCTGCGCCGCGACTGCGCGCTCTTTTCCTACGACTTCCTGCGCGGGCGCGAGCCGTTCGTGCGCGGCTTCCTCGGCTCGGGATTCTTCAAGGCGCTGGACAACGGCTCGCGTGCCGTGCTGAACGTGGCCGCCACCTGCGCCGGCGCCGGTCTCATCGTCGGCGTGGTCACGCTCACCGGCCTGGGGCTGAAGTTCAGCTCGATCGTGCTCGCCTATGCGGGGAACTCGCTCCTGCTGACCGCGATCTACACGGCGTTGATCGTGTGGATCGTGGGCCTGGCGGTGCCGGTGACGGCGAGCTACATCATCTGCGCGGTGATCGCGGCGCCCGCGTTGATCGCCCTGAAAGTGCCCGAGTTCGCGGCGCACATGTTCATCTTCTACTACGCGGTGCTCTCGGAAGTCTCGCCGCCCACCGCGCTGTCGCCTTTCGCCGCGGCGGCGATCACCGGCGGCGATCCTTACAAGACAACACTGCAGACCTGGAAATACACCACGCCCGCGTTCCTCGTGCCGTTCATCTTCGTGCTGGATCCCTCAGGTACGGGGCTGCTGCTCACCGGCTCGTTCAAGACGCTGGCAAGCGCCAACTGGGGATCGATCGCGTTGATCACTTTCACGGCGGCGGTCGGCATCCTGTCGCTCGCCGGCGCGTTCCAGGGGTGGCTCTTCAAGCGCACGCCGGGCTACGAACGCCTCATGCTGCTGATTGCGGGTTTCGCGCTGGTCTATCCGGGCACGGTGTCCAACGGCATCGGCTTCGCGCTGGTGATGTTGGTGCTGACCTCGCAGTGGCTGCGCAAGGACCATGCTCGCGCCAGGCTGAAAGAGGAACAGGGATAGCCCGGGTCGGTCGCTACTTTTCCGGGACGAAGCGCATGCGGCGCCGGATCTCCTCGACGTCGGCCGGCCGCTCGAAGGGCGCCGGCGCGGGCTCGCCGGACGTGCGCGGATGACTGAGCGCGCGGAACCAGTCCTCGAGCCCCGCGGGCATGATCGCCCAGAACATTTTAAGCGGCACCGTGCCGTCGTTTTCGACCGTGTGCTGCACGTGGCGCCCGACCATGAAGGTCGAGCCCTGGCGCACGCGGTGCCAGGCGCCATCGATCTCCGCGCGGCCCTCGCCCTCGTAGACGAACAGGATCTCGTTGGCGCGTTCGTGTGCGTGCCGGCGGACCGAGGCGCCGGGCGCGAGCACCTGCACGCCGGCCGAGATCAGATCGTTCGGCGAGTTGTAGGGGCTGATCTTGACCGTTACGTAACCGGTGGATGGCTGCGGCTGCCAGTACGAGTCGCCCTCCTCCGGGCCGACCGCGAGCGCAATGCCTTTATCGTTCATCGGCATTCTCCAGGAATTCGAGCAGAACCGAATTGTAGGACTGCGGGTCGACCGCCTGCGGGAAGTGGCCGCCGCGCGGCAGCACGCGCAGCGTGGCGCCCGGAACGCCAGCGGCAATTCGACGCGAGTGGCTGAGTGGCACCAGCCGGTCGTCCTCGGCGCACAGCACCAGCGTCGGCGCGCGAATTGCGCCAAGTTTCGCCGCGCGGTCGAAGCCGAGGATCGCGTCCATGCGCGCGGCGAGCCCCGGCGTGTCCGCCGGATCGTGCGCGCCGAGCAGCTCCGGATGCGCGGCGAGCCAGTCGTCCGGCCAGGCGAACAGCGCCCCGAGCGTCGCGGCGTCCTGCGGGCCGAGCTCGGCGAGCACCCGCTTGCGCAGACGGAACAACGCCGCGAAGGGCGGCGTCGGTGCGCACCAGGTCGCGCTCAGCACGACACTGCGCACACGCTCCGGGTGATCCGCCGCGAGCACTTGCGCGATCGCGCCGCCGGTCGAGTGCCCGACGACGTGACAGCGCGCGATGCCGCGCTCGTCCAGCAGTCCAATCGCATCCTGCGCCAGCGCCTCGACGCTGGTGCGCGCCATCAGGTCGTAGGCAAGCGGCTCGAATCGCGTCGCGCGCGCCGGAATCTGCCGGTCCCAGAAACTCGCGCGGCCGCCCGGGTGCGCGCCGCACCGCGGCACGCCGGATGCGCGTTGACGTCCCCGATGCGCGCGTCAGCGAGGTAGAGCGCGCGGCCGTCGCGAATGCTCTCGAGATACTCGGCACCGCTCTTCAGCATGCTGGCTTGACGATCGTCAACAGATCAATCAAGCATACCGCACCCGGCGCGCCGGCCCATCGCTCGGGCCGCGCGCCATGCCGCGGGCCCGCCGGACGGGAGACTCGTTGACCGCGCTACCCAGGATGGGTATCCTGCTACCCATTATGGGTAGTAATGGCCCTACCACATCCGGCCCGACCACATCCGCCTCGTCGTCGCTGTTCGGTAGGACGCGCCAGACCCTGCTCGCGCTGCTGTACGCCCGCGCCGACCAGGAGCGTCTCCAGGAGAGCCTGATCCAGCTTGCCGGCCTCGGGCGGGGCACCGTTCAACGCGAGCTCGCGTTCCTCGTGCGCGCAGGCATCGTGACCCGCACGGTGCGCGGTCGACAGGTGTACTTTCAGGCAAATCCGGCCAGTCCGATCTATTCCGAGCTGCGCGGTCTGGTGGTGAAGACGGTCGGGGTTGCCGATGCGTTGCGCGCTGCGCTCGCCCCGCTCGCCGGCCGCATTCATGCGGCGTTCATTTACGGCTCGGTGGCAAAGGGAACCGAGCGCCGCGCAAGCGACGTGGATGTGATGGTGATCGGTGAAGTGTCTTTCGCCGAAGCATCGGAAGCCCTCGCCCTGGTACAGGAAACGATCGGCCGAGAGGTCAATCCGTCCGTTTATCCACCCGCCGAGTTTCGGGCAAAGCTCGCGGCGAAGCACCATTTCCTGCGGACCGTGCTGAAGGGCGAAAAGATCTTCCTCATCGGAGACGAGCATGAGCTTGGGCGACTGGCTAAGAAATAGCTGGCTCGTCGAGCACAACACGAGTCGCGAGGAGGTCGCGGCGCTGCTTGCAGTCGTCGAGCGCGATCTTGCCAATGCCCGGGTCGCGGGACTTTCCGAGGACTGGAGGCTCAACATCGCGTACAACGCAGCACTTCAGGCTGCGACTGCCGCACTCGCCGCAACGGGATTCCGCGCGGCGCGGGAGCAACATCACTATCGGACCATTCAGAGCCTTGCGCTCACAATCGGCTGGCCAGCAGCGAAGGTGGGCAAGTTCGACCGCTTCCGCAAGAAGCGCAACATCATCGGCTACGAGGCCGCCGGGATAGCGTCCGAGCAGGAGGCCCGGGAAATGCACCAGCTTGCGGTCGAACTGCGCGACGATGTCGTCGCGTGGCTAGCAAAGAAACATCCGAAGCTATTGAAGCCCTGAGGGATCCGATGAGGGGCACGACTCGATCCCGCAAGCGCAGAGCCAAGATACGGCGCGATCCCTGCCTATCTCGACGCGCTCACTCGTCGGGACCTCGATGTTCCGTCGCTTCCTCGTCGACCCAGTCCTCCTCTTCCCAGCTCATCCCCTTTCGCCCCGGTACCTTGCGTGTGGCGCCGGCGCGGTACAGAGGGCACGACTTTGGCCCGTAGCAGAACGTCTCGAAGCGGCGCTCGCGCACGCTCGGGTTCCACTGGTCGATGATCATCTCCACCGGCATGCGGCAGCCCCAGATGCACGTCGCGCACTTCGTCCCGTAGGTCCGCCCGTCGAGCCGCCGGTGGCCGCGCGCGCGGTAGACCTCGAGGGCCGGCGGGACGCCCGTCCACGGCGGCCCGGCGGACGCGGTCACCGTCGCGCGCGCGAGCGGCTTCAGCTTCGCCGCCTTGTAGCACTCGACGGGCTCGAGGCACGGGTCGGCGACGGGCTCCGCCGCGCCCGAGACACGGTCGCCGAATCGGAACGAGTGCTTCGCTTGCGCGGCTTTGCCGATTCCGACGGAGAATTCGCGGGACTCACTACCGAGCGCGCCGCGGAGGCGCAGCGCATAGCCGAGATACGTGTGGCTCCGCTCGTCGAATGATCGCGTGAGCCGGATGCGCGGCTGGACGGAGAGGAGCTCGCCTTCCCAGAGAATCTTCATGACGTGTGACCATGTCCGGCGCTCCCAATCGTACACGCGTCCGCCAACCTGGATCGAGTGCTAGCATCGGCGCGGCACGGGGAGGAGATCCGAACGCCAATGCCGAAACCCAGGAAGAAGTCCGCCGCCTGCAACGCCGCACCCCTCGGCTTCGAAGCCCGGCTCCGGGCCGCCGCGGACGCGCTGCGCAACAATATGGATGCGGCCGAGTACAAGCACGTCGTCCTCGGCCTGATTTTCCTCAAGTACATCTCGGACGCCTTGGCCGCAAATCATGCCGGGCTCGATGCCGAGAAATCCCACGGCGCCGATCCGGAGGATCCCGACGAGTGCCGCGCCGCCAGCATCTTCCGGGTGCCGATGGGGGCGCGCTCGGACGTCGTCGCCGCTCGCGAACTGGGCGCGATTCGCGGCAGACAACCCGGTGGACTTCGTCGGCATGTACCCGTTCCGGGCACTGAAACCGGCCACGGTGGTCGCGCGAGGGCGATGACCATTCCTGGCCCAGCCCTAATCGAGCAGATTCCAGCCCCCTCGGATTCTTCGGGCTGCCGAGTCCCACGCCGGAGACGCTGCGCTTCCTAGCCAGATCGGACCAAGCATGATCATCGAAACCCAGGAAGACGTCACGCGGGCCGTTCTGGCCGAGATGCATCGCACGCCGGACGCGCGCACCCGCGAAAT
>JAABRB010000242.1 GCA_011391185.1 Betaproteobacteria bacterium | reverse complement strand
GGTGCGGCTCGTCTCCGATGCGATCCGCCGCTCGCGCTCGGGGCTCTCCGACCCGAACCGGCCCTACGGCTCGTTCCTCTTTCTCGGCCCCACCGGTGTCGGCAAGACCGAGCTCTGCAAGGCGCTCGCCGCGTTCCTGTTCGACTCCGAAGAGCATCTCGTGCGGATCGACATGTCGGAATTCATGGAGCGGCATTCGGTGGCCCGCCTGATCGGGGCTCCACCCGGATATGTCGGCTACGAAGAGGGCGGTTACCTGACCGAGGCGGTGCGGCGTCGACCCTACGCGGTGATCCTGCTCGACGAGATCGAGAAGGCGCACCCCGACGTGTTCAACGTGCTCCTGCAGGTGCTCGACGACGGGCGGTTGACGGATGGGCAGGGCCGGACGGTCGATTTCAAGAATACCGTCGTCGTGATGACTTCGAATCTCGGATCGCACATGATCCAGAGCATGGCGGGCGACGATCCGGCGTTGATCAAGCTCGCCGTACTGAGCGAGGTGAAGACCCATTTCCGGCCGGAGTTCGTCAACCGGGTCGACGAGCTCGTGGTCTTCCACGCCCTTGATGCGAAACATATCAAGGACATCGCGAAGATTCAGCTGCGACAGCTCGCGGACCGGATTGCAAAGATGGATCTGCATCTCGTGGTCGACGAGAGCGCGCTCGACGAGCTTGCCAAGGCGGGATTCGATCCCGTGTACGGGGCACGACCGCTCAAGCGTGCCATTCAGCAGTCGATCGAGAATCCGCTTGCGACGCAGCTGCTCGAGGGAAAATTCGCGGCGCGCGATTCCATCCGCGTGACGTTCACCGGCGGGCGCATGACATTCGAGAACGCCGGGACCGTGGAGCGCGCCGCAGCGTAAGGCAAAACCGCGAAGGCTACGAACAGGAGGGAACCGGCTGGTTCCCTCCCGTTATTCCCTCCCGTTACCCTCCCTCCTTCCCGCTACGAGTAACCCGACTGGCTCTATCGCGAGGCGGTGATGGCGCGTGCGCGCCGGGCGAGTTCTTCCCAGAGGGTAGAGGGATCCTTGCGAAACGCGACGTCGGGATCGACCTTGACGACCCACCAGTCGCCACGGTCGAGCTCAGCGCGGAGCTGCCCCGGCGCCCAGCCGGCGTAGCCGGTAAAGAATCGCAGCTGCTTGGGTGGATCGCGCATGAGCTTCTCGACCGTCGCAGGATTGAGCGCGAGCCAGAGATCGCTGCTGATCCGCAATGCCTCTTCCGGCGGCTCCGGGGCTTGGAAGACCGCGTAGACCCCGACCCGTTCGACGGGGCCGCCGAAGAAGAGCGGCTCGGTGAACTTCTCGAGCATCGCGTTGCCCGGAAGAATCTGTGCGAGCGACTTGGTCGACGGTCGATTGATGATGACGCCCACCGTGGCGCCGTTCGGCGCATCCGCGATCACCACGACCGATTCGCGAAAATTCGGATCGAGCAGGTGAGGTTTCGCGACCAGAACGGTATCCGGCTCGGCTTGCGCGAGCCCGACTCCCGGGACAACCGGCGCGAGCGCACCGGCAATCGCGAGCAGCCAGGTCGCGAGGCTGCCGGCGCGGCAAACCATCAGAGCAAACCGGTTAGATCCGGCGCGTCCCCGGCGGTCGTCGAGGCCGTGATCCGACGCGACATGCGATGGAGCTCCTCCCACAGTCCCCCGGTGTCCTTGCGGAGAACCACTTCGGGGTCGGCATTCTGCACCGCCCACAAGCCACGGTCGATTTCGCGGCGGAGCTCGCCGGGTCGCCAGACCACGTATCCCACGTAGTACCGTGCCTCGTTCGGCGTCGACTCGATGATCTGGTCAATGGTTGCAACGTTGATCGCCATGTAGAGGCTCTTCATCAGCGCGACCGAGCCGCGGCCCGGGCTGGTGTCGCGCCGCACGACCGCGACGAGTGCGGAGCGCGAAAAAGGCCCGCCGAAATACACGGGATCCAGAACCTTCTTCGAGGGTTCGTGCTCGGGGAAAAGATTCGAAAGTGGCTGATTCGTCGGGCGATTGACGATGACGCCGACGTGGCCACCGTTCTCGAGCACCACCGCAAGCAGAACCGTTTGCCGGTAGGTCGGATCGCGAAACTGCGGATTGGCCACCAGGAATACCGCGTCGTTGCCGTCGGCCCACACGGTGGCCGCCGCGCCACCCAGTACGCAGGCGAGGGTCAGGAATCTCAGAATTCTCATCGCGACGCTACCCCGCAAAGCCGGTGTTCGATTTTACCGCAGCAACTTCGGTATGGCGAAAGCAGTCGCGCAGGTGGTCGTTCACAAGCCCGACGGCTTGCATGTAAGCGTAACAGATCGTCGTTCCAACGAACTTGAACCCCCGCTGCCCGAGGTCCTTCGACAGCGTGTCGGAAATGGACGTCCGGGGCGGCACATTTGCCAATGTACGCCAGCGGTTGCGGATCGGATGACCGTCCACGAAGCGCCACAGGTAGGCGTCGAACGATCCGAATTCCTTCTGTACGGCGAGAAAGGACTTCGCGTTGGCCACTGTCGCTTCGACCTTGGCCCGATTGCGGACGATGCTCGCATCGCCCAGCAGCCGCTCGCGCCGCGCCTGGGTGAAGCGGGCAACGCGCTGCGGGTCGAATTCGGCGAACGCTTTCCGGTATCCGGTACGCTTGCGAAGGATCGTCAGCCACGACAGACCGGCCTGGGCGCCCTCGAGAATCAGCAACTCGAAGAGAATCCGGTCGTCATGAACCGGCACGCCCCACTCTTCGTCGTGATAACGGATGTACTCGTCGGTGCCGAGGCACCACGGGCATCGGGATGGCGGTTTGTCCATGCTCGCGATTGTCCTTCAATCGCAGCCGATGCGAAAAGGGCGGCCGGAGCCGCCCTTGCCGCCGGCCCTGGTGGTCGGGTCATGCGCTGAACGCGGGAATGCCGGTCTGGGCGCGTCCGAGGATTAACGCATGGATGTCGTGGGTGCCCTCGTAGGTATTCACCGTCTCCAGGTTCATGACGTGGCGAATGACGTGGAACTCGTCCGAAATGCCGTTTCCGCCGTGCATGTCGCGTGCGAGCCGCGCAATTTCCAGTGACTTGCCGCAGGAGTTGCGCTTGACGAGCGAGACCATCTCGGGCGTGGCGCGACCTTCGTCCATCAGTCGCCCGACGCGCAGGACCGCCTGCATGCCGAGGGTGATCTCGGTCATCATGTTCGAGAGCTTGAGCTGAATGAGCTGGTTCGCGGCAAGCGGTCGCCCGAACTGCTTGCGGTCGAGCACGTACTGCCGCGCGCGGTGCCAGCAGTCCTCGGCGGCGCCGAGCGCGCCCCATGAGATTCCGTAGCGTGCCTTGTTGAGGCATCCGAACGGCCCCTTCAGACCCTGGACGTTGGGCAGTAGGTTTTCTTCGGGGACGCGCACCTCGTCCATCACGATTTCTCCAGTGATCGAGGCGCGCAGGCTCATCTTGCCTTCGATTTTCGGCGCCGACAGCCCCTTCATTCCCTTCTCCAGGATGAAGCCCCGGATGACGCCGCCATCGTCCTTCGCCCAGACCACGAACACGTCGGCGATCGGCGCATTGGTGATCCACATCTTCGCGCCGCTAACGGAATAGCCTTCCGCGACCTTTTTGGCGCGGGTCTGCATGCTGCCGGGATCTGAACCGTGATTGGGTTCGGTAAGACCGAAGCAGCCGACGATTTCGCCGGTCGCGAGTCGGGGCAGATACTTCTTGCGCTGCACCTCGGTGCCGTACGCATGAATCGGGTGCATGACGAGCGAGGACTGCACACTCATCGCCGAGCGGTATCCCGAGTCGACGCGCTCGACTTCGCGGGCAATCAGTCCGTAGCACACGTGGTTCACGCCGGCGCAGCCGTAACCGTCGATCGTCGCGCCGAGGAATCCCAGCGATCCCATCTCCGTCAGGATCTCGCGGTCGAATTTCTCCTTGCGGTTTGCCTCGAGCACGCGGGGCTGCAGCTTCTCCTGGCAGTATTCGCGCGCGCTGTCGCGGACCATGCGCTCGTCCTCGGTGAGCTGGTCTTCGAGGCGCAAGGGATCGTCCCACTGGAATGTCGCCTTGGCTTTCACATCGGGTGCATTCATCTCGATCCTCCGGGCGCGCGACCGCACCACCGTCTCATGCTTCGGGCGTCAGCAATGATACGCCCAACAACGCACGGCGCTTGAGCCACGGGCTCGGCCGGTAGCGCGAATCTTGATAGAAATCAAAAAGTTCCTCGAGTATGGTGAGAACGCGCGCGGGGCCGATCGCATCACCCCACGCCAGCGGGCCGGTGGGGTAGCCCAATCCGAGCGTGACGGCACGGTCAATGTCCTGCGGCGTGGCGATGCGCTGCTGCGCGATATCGGCTCCGATGTTGATGATCTGCGCAATCACGCGCTGGGCGATGAATCCGGGGCTGTCGTGGATCATCGTGACCGGAACGCCGTCCCCCGCGAGCAACGCATGCGCGGCGTCCCGTATTGCCGGGGTGGTCAGCGGCGTGGTCATGAGTGTCCGGCGCTTAGCGAGTCCGGGCAGGCAATCCACGGCGATGGTGCGCCTGGGATCGAGTCCCTCGGCGAGCGCAGTCGTGGTTGCGTCCCTGCCCAGAGGCGCGACCAGGCAGAGCGCACGGTCGTCCGGTCGGCCACCGCTTTTTGCGCCAGCATCGAGCCTGGCGACGAGGTCGCCGAGGTCCGCACCCAGTCCTTCGCGGCTCACCCAGACGGGGACGTCCGCGGGAGGCGGCGTTGGCGCGTCGGCAATCGATTCCGCCTTGCCTTCGCTATAGCGGTAGAACCCGCGATCGCCAGACTTACGACCGAGCAGGCCGGCTCCGACGCGCTGCGCCGCAATGGGCGAGGGCCGGTAGCGCGGTTCCTGGTAGTACTGGTTGTAGATCGACTCCATCACCGCATGCGAGACGTCCAGCCCGGTGAGGTCGAGGAGCTCGAACGGGCCCATGCGGAAGCCCGCCGCCTCGCGAAGCACCCGATCGATCTGGTGGAACTCGGCGATGCCCTCGCGCAGGATCTGGAACGCCTCGGTGCCGTACCCTCGCCCTGCATGATTGACGATGAAACCGGGCGTGTCCTTCGCACGCACGGGCGTGTGGCCCATCCGCTCCGCGAGGGCGGTAAGCGCCTCGCCGACCCAGGGCGAGGTCATGACGCCACCGATGACCTCCACGACCTTCATCAACGGGACGGGATTGAAAAAGTGGAAGCCGGCGACCCGCTCCGGGTGCTTGCACGACGCTGCGATCGCGGTAACTTGCAGTGAAGAAGTGTTCGTCGCGAGCACGCATTCGGGTGACACGATTGCCTCGAGCTGAGCGAAGAGTGCGCGTTTGGGCGCGATGTCCTCGACGATCGCCTCGACCACCACATCGCATGCACGCAGGTGCTCGAGGGTGTTTGCGATCTCGATTTGGCCGATGGCCGCCTTGGCCGCGTCAGGCGCAAGGCGGCCCTTCTCGGCGAGTCTGGAGAGCATTTGCGCCACGTAATCCCGGGCGGCGGGCGCGGCTTCGGACCGCGTGTCGTAGAGCACGACCCGGATTCCGGCCTGGGCCGCAATTTGTGCGATGCCGCGGCCCATGACGCCGGTGCCGATGACGGCAAGCGAAAGATCGGGGCGACTGGCGTCGAGGGGCATGGTATCGATCCGGA
>JAABRB010000241.1 GCA_011391185.1 Betaproteobacteria bacterium | reverse complement strand
AGCAGTAAGCATCCCCTCCTTGCAAAGGAGGGGAGAGACTTTTTCCCCTCCTCTTCGAGGAGGGGTGCCGCCGCAGGCGGCGGGGTGGTGTCTGCGTTGTTCGTCACTGCTCGCCCACTAGAACATGTCGAAATACTCGCGGTGCTCCCACTCGGTGACCTCGAGATTGAAGCGCGCGACTTCCGCTTCCTTGATGCGGGAAAAATATTCCACGAACACGTCGCCGAAGCCGGCGCGCATCGCCGCGTCCTCACGCAGGCACTGGATCGCTTCCTCGAGAGACCGCGGCAGCATCGGTGCGCGCGCATCGTACGGTGTGTCCGCGGGCGGGCCGGGATCGAGCGAGCGCGCGATGCCGTCCATCCCCGCATGAATCTGTGAGGCGAAATAGAGGTACGGATTCGCCGCTGACTCGCCGAGCCGGTTCTCGATGCGCGTGCCTGGATCGCCCGCGCCGCCGAGCACGCGCAGCATCGTGCCGCGATTGTCGCGCCCCCACGTGGCACGGTCCGGCGCCAGCGCATAGGGGCGGTAACGCTTGTACCCGTTGATCGTCGGCGCGGCAAAAGCGGCGGCGCCGCGCGCGTGATCGAGCAGGCCCGCGAGATAATGTCGACCGATCGTCGAAAGCAGCTCGCCCGACCCTTCGGGAATGAATGCGTTCAGGCCGTCCGCGCGGCGCGTGAGCGATTGATGCAAATGCCATCCGCTGGACATCACGTTAGGCAGGCGCGGCCGGCACATGAACGTGGCGTGATAGCCATGCCGGCGGCAGATCTGCTTCACCGCGCTGCGAAACAGCACCATCGCATCGGCGGAACCGAGTCCCGGCAGCGCGCTCAGCGTGATCTCGAGCTGGCTCGGCCCGTACTCGATCTCGAAGGAGCGCAGCGGCAGATCGAGCGGCGCGAGATCGCGGCGCAGGATCTCCATCACGGGATCGATCTGGTCGTAACGTGATTCGGAGAGCAGCTGATAGCCGGTCGACAGCAGGCTGACTTCCGGCGGCGCCCCGGGCTGCCCCGCGTCGTCCGGGCGCAGGCGCGGGTCGATGACCTTGAAGACGTGAAACTCGATCTCGAGCCCGGCAACGAAGTCGTAGCCCGCGTCGGCGAGGCGTTCGAGCGCGGCCCGGCAGATGCGCCGCGTATCGAACGGCACCGGGTTGCCGTTCGCGAAATACGCGTCGCAGAGCAGCCACGCGGTGTCCGGAGCCCACGGCAGCACCCGGAAAGTGGTCGGATCGGCAACGATGATCGCGTCCGCGCCGCCCTCCATTTCCGCCATTCCGAAACCGCCTCCCGCGGTGAAGACCGGAAACACGGTCTTGTGCGACGTGTCCTTGGCGAAGAGCGTCGATACGACGGTCACGCCGTTCGCAAGCGCGTCCGGCAGCGCGGCCGCGGCAATCGTCTTGCCGCGCAGGAGCCCGTGCTGGTCGGCAAACGAAAATCGTATGAGCTCGATGCCCCGCGCCGTGATTTCCTGCGCGGCGTGCCGAGCAGCGGCGCGCTGCGCGTCGCTCCACAGTCCGTGGCGCTCGACAAAGGACGGGGCGGTCATGGCCACGATGTTACCGCAGCGGGGCAGATGATCCGGAACCCCGATGGACCGGTACCGGTAACGGACGCGCGCGGCGGGCGGGTGCCGTGAAGCGGTCCTGACCGACCCTCACGCAGGTCGGCCCACCTCCCTCAGGAAGATCGGCAGGTCGGTGAGCGGCGGAGTCACCGGGACCTGGAAGAACAGATCGGCCACGAAACCGCGGTGATAGCTCGTGTGGTTCACCACGTGGAAAACGATATCGCTGCGGCTCATCTCGCCCTTGTTCCCGCTGAGCAGCGTGAAGCTCACCACCTCTGCGAGCTGCGCATCGGTCACGTGGTCCGACCAGTCGATGAACGCGCGGTCGATCGCCCGCTGCGCGTCCCACAGGTCCGCGAGCCGCTCGTGCAGCACCGTGTTCAGCGCCTTGAGGCCATGCGCCCGGCCCGCGAGGTACGCCTGCCAGATGAGATCGGTCACTTGCAGATGATTGAGCGTATTCACCATGGTCTTGAATAGCGTCAGCCGCGGCTTCGTCGCTTCGCCCGCGGGCAGCGCCGCGACGGCGTCGAACAGGGTCTGGTTCGCCCAGGCGTTGTAACGCGTGAGCATTCGAGCATCGTGGGTGCTAATCATTGCGCTTCCTCCTTGGCGACGACCGATCGCGCATTGTAGGGCGTATCGCCCGGCGGGATCGACCCGGTGCGTGCCCGAACCCGCATGAGCGCCGTCCGCGCGCGGGTGCACTAGTGCACAGGAAAAGAGCAGGGCGGCATGCAAGAATCGCCGCATGCGTCGGACCCTCCACCTCGCGGCCCTGTTCCCGGCCGCCCTGCTGCTCACCGCATGCGACCAGTTCGGGTCCTTCGAGAGCGTCTGCGAAAAGCGCCTCGCTCCGACCACCGTCGAGGTGGTCACCAAGCCCGTGAGCTATGCCTACGATTTGACCCAGTCGACGGGCGAACTCACGGCGCGTGGTGCGCACAGCGCCGGAACCATCGTGCTCGGTCTCGTCGAGTCCGAGATCCGCAGCGAGGCTTCGCTCGGGCTGAACGGATTCAAACCGCTGTTCCGCGGCCGCTATTGCATGCGACCGAAGGTGACCGTGAAGCTCGCGTTCGAGCCGATGACGCTCTTCGTTGCGAACGAGCAGCCCGAGGGCTCCTGCGCATTTCGCATCACTATGGAGCACGAGCTGAAGCACATTGTCGTCTACCAGGACTACCTGGAGGAGTTCGGTGCGCGCGTGCGGGAAGACCTCGGGCGAGCGCTCGGCAACGAGATCGTCTATGTAGGCACCCAGGGCGAAGCGGAAGCGCAAGTTCGCGCGATCCTCGAGAAGACGCTCACGCCCTACATGCAATCCGTGCAGGACGCGGTGCGCGCCCGCCAGGCGCGCGTCGACTCCCCGGCCGAATATGCCCGGCTGGAGAAGCACCAGGCGTGGTGCGCGGGAAGATAGCGAAGCGCCGGCTCAGGCGCGCAGCACGACGATCACGAGGCCGGCAGTCAGGAGCGTCATGCCGGCGATTTCGAGCCAGGTCATGCGCTCGCGAAAGTATCGCCGCGACACGATCGCACTGAAAATCAGCTCGACGAGGCCGAGCGTGCGCACGTGGGCGACCGGCTCGATTGCTATGGCCGTGAACCAGCCGGCCGATGCGGCGGCGCCCATGAATCCCGCGAAGAGGGACGTACGCCAGGCGCGCAGGACGCGCCACACCACCGCGGCATCGCGCCACGCGAGCCAGCCGCCGAGCACGAGGGACTGGAAGAGCTGCGCCGCGACGAGCGTGTACGCCGCTGCCATGAGAAACGGTACGCCCCCGAGCGCGAGGGCCGCGCCGCGATAGCCCACCGCCGACATCGCGAACGCCGCCCCTGACGCGAGGCCGAGGAGCGCCGGCCGGGCAGTCCATCCGGCGAGCAAGCTTCGAAACGGCCGCTGGCGATCCGCGGGCGAGAGCAGCAGCACCCCCAGCGTGCCGCAGAGGATCGCGAGAGCGGCCGCCGCCGTCACCGGGTCGCCGAGGAAAACGAAACCGAACACCGCGACCTGGATGATCTCGGTCTTCGAGTACGCGACGCCGAGCGCAAAATTTCGTGCGGCCATCACGCGCAGGAGCAGCGCGGTCGCCACGATCTGGCTCATTCCCGCCACGACGACCCAGAAGACGAACCCGGCGTTCGGCGCCGGAATCGAAGCTTTGCCCGTGACGTGCACGACCGCCAGCCAGGCGACCGCGAACGGCAGACCGTAGAGGAACCTGACGAGCGTCGCCCCAAGTGTCCCGAGGTCGGCCGTCAGGTGGCGCTGCGCGGCATTGCGCAGCGTCTGGGCGAACGCGGCCCAGACGGTGATCGGAATCCAGAGCCAATCTGGTGGCGACATCCGCGTCGCGGTCTCAGCCGCGGCCCGCGGTGAACGTGAATCCGGCCTTCTCGAAGTAGGCGCGCGCGTCCGGGCTGATCGCCTCGAGCTCGGGGCCGATTTGCCGCGCGAAGTCGATGTCCTGCATGTCGTGCACGCCGCCGGTGATCAGCACCTGCAGGATGCCTTCCTGATCACCGATATTGCGGAACGCGCGGCACACGCCGGGCGGCACCGAGATCGTGTCGAACTCCGCCAGCTCGAGACGCTCGGAGCCATCGTCGTTCCAGCGCACCTCGAAGCGTCCGCGCAACACCGTGAACGTCTCGTAGGTCTTCACGTGCGCATGCAATTCGGGTCCCTGCCCCGGCGGGCACACGGCGAGCGTCATCGCCATCCCTGCGGCCCCGATGACCGGCGCGTTCACCGACACCGGTGTCGCGCCGGACTCGACGCCGATCACGGACAGCAGCTTGCGTGCATACACGATGTCCCGGGCCGCCAGCGGCACGGCCGATTCGGTCTGGGTCGGCAGCGGCTTGAGCTCGTGGAAGCGGGCAACGCGCCGCATCATGTCCTGGCGGGTCAGCTCGATGGTCTTCATGCGGGATGGCCTCCTCGTCGGCGAGCGTACTACAGCGCACAGGAATGAGTCACAATCGAGTCACGATCCGCCGCCGGGCACCCATGGAAATGGCCGTCAGGAGAGTGCCATGACTGCAAAGGCCATCGATCTCGAACCGCTCTCCGGAGCGCTCGGCGCGCGGATGCACGGCGTCGATCTGACTCGCCCGCTCGACGATGCGACGGAGCGCGCGATTCGCGCGGCGCTCGACCGCCACCTGCTGGTGTGCTTCCCGGATCAGCGCCTCGACGAGCGCGAGCAGATTGCGTTCTCGCGTCGCTTCGGCACGCTGCAGGTGCACGTGCTCGACCAATACCGGCATCCGTTGCATCCGGAAATCTACGTGCTGTCGAATGTCGATCCGGCGACGGACCGTCCGACCGGCGCGCACCCCGACCGCGGCACGCTGGTGTGGCATTCCGACCTCTCGTTCCAGGCCCGGCCGGCGTTTCTGACTATCCTCCACGGCCGCGAGGTGCCGCGCGGCGGACACGCGACGCTCTACGCCGACATGCGGGCCGCCTTTGAAGCGCTCGAGCCCGCGCTGCAGGCCCGGCTCGCCGAAATGCGCGCGATCCACGACCTCGATCAATCGCGCCGCCGTGCCGGCGAACCGCCGATGACCCCGGCGCAACGCAGCGCCGCGCCGCCCGTCGAACATCCGGTTGTCCGGCGCGATCCGGTCACCGGAAGAAAGTCGCTGTACGTCAGCTACCACGTCGGCGGCTTTGCGGGCCTTTCGGAAGCGGACGGCCGCGCGCTGCTCGAATCGCTCATCGCCCACGCGACCGACGCCCGCTTCACGCTCGCCTTTCGCTGGCAGCCGCGTGACGTGGTGGTGTGGGACAACCGGTGGACCATGCACTGCGCAACCGGCTACGACACCGGCGCGGAGCGCCGCGTGATCCACCGCACGGTCGTGCTCGGCGAAGCCCCGCAGTGAATGCCGATTGCGGGTCCCGCCGGATCAGACTTCCAGCAGATCGGCAATGACGACCTCGCCGTCGGCGACACCGGCGTGACGCACCGTTCGGTTCCGGCCGAGCGCCTTCGCCCGGTAGAGCGCCCGGTCGGCGCGCTCGATCCATTGCCGCGAGTCCGATAGATCGGCCGAGGCC
>JAABRB010000240.1 GCA_011391185.1 Betaproteobacteria bacterium | reverse complement strand
GAGCCGAAACGTCGGCGATCGTCTCTTTACGGCCGCAAACGGCGACGATTTCGATGCCGCCCGGGATCGGTTCCGGCGGCGTGAGCGCGCCGATTGATGTCTTGTCGAGCAGCTCGCGCAGACGCGGATTGAGATCGGTGGACAGCCGCACGACCGGATCCTTCACCACCACTTCGCGCTGCTGGCGCGCAAGCGTGAATCCATCCTCGCAATTGGTGAATGTCTTGCGGAAGGCCTCTGCTTCGCGCACGCGCGTCGTGCGGGTCGTCTCGCTCGAGCCGCGCGGCACGACAAAAACGATTTGGCGAAGCGAGTATTGGGTAGCGCTGATCTGCGCGGTCTGGCCGCGCGCGGTCAAGAGCGCAACGATGTCCGCGTCACGCACCATGAACGAGGCCGGCGACTGCTGTTGCATCACCTGCCGCCATGCGGACTCGGCACGAATCCGATTCTTGAAACGAGGGACGTCAATTCCCGACTTGGTGAGCGTGTCCGCGAACTCGGCGGGCTTTCTCCCGGCGCTCTGGGCAATCTGAGCGAACAATCGATCGACCTCGGTGTCTGCGATCGGGATACCGAGGCGCATGGCCTGTTGAATTTTGACCTTTTCGTTGATCAGCTCTTCGATCAGTTCTTGGCGCGGCGGCGAACGGCGCGTCGATATCTGATGGAGTTTCAGGCGTTGAGCTACGTCGAGAGCGGTGACCGGCTCGCCGTTGACGAGCGCCACAACCTGCTGCGCAGCCGCGGGCGCCGGCGGGAGCGTTAGTACCCCGGCCATGATCGCAAACACAAGGACAGCGATAACCCGTCTGGTCCGGCTCTGTGCTGTAGCGACTATCATTGGAACGTCTAACTCCCCGACACCATGCAGCACGTTATTCACATCATACCTCAGGCAGGCGATTTCCGTGGATTTAAAGTGTGGTTGCCCTGCATCGGCCGCTGCCAGGTCTTTCGGCGTTGCGGGCTCAGCGGTCAGAGGCAAGTCCGGAGGTGAATCCGGAGCCGCCAAGGGTTCGCAGATTCACGCGCAGCAGGAATCGATGGTCCGTTTGGGTGTTTCCGCTGACCGTATAGTCGGCGATGTATTGCGCCGCGATCGCAAAGCAGTCGTCGAGGTAGCTCACCGATAACATGCCGAGATCGATCTTTTCGCGCGTGAAGTCGTAACGGAGGCCGCCGCCGATGGTCCAATTTGCATGCACTCTGATGGACGCGTTCTGGAAAATACCCGCGCGCTGCTCGAAATATCCGACGAGTGGCTGCGCGTCGTAACGGGCAAAAATAGTGGAGAGCGAGACAGGACCGAAGCCCGCACTGGCTTCCAACTCGAGGCGGCGAACGGTCAGCGTATCCTTGTCGAAGCGAAAGCGATTTACGAGCAAGACATTGCGGTTGGTCTGCAGCGAAAAGCGCGCGACGTAATCGGAGACATCGGTATCGAGTCCCGATTGCAGGCCCGTATTGGCCGCGTCGCCGAAGGCGAAGGAGTTGCGGCCGAACAGGTGAAAGGATTGGCCGACCAGCGCGTTGAACGTGCCGAGGAAGTTGACGTTCGCGGTGTACTGCGCCCCCACGTTCAGGCGCGTGCCGCCTTCGATCCGGTCGAATCCGGAATACTTGTTGATGGAGAAGAGATTGGTGTCGTCGAAGACGAGGCTCTGAGCGTCTTCGTTCGGGAAACGGCCGATCTGCGTCTCGTTCGGCCGCATGACGAGCTGGGCGATGGGCTCGATGCTCTGCGTGCCCCAGGAATGAGCCGAGATGAAGGGCCAGCGGGTCTCCAAGCCGACCGCGGGCATGCCGCGCACCAGCGACTCCGGGTCGGTGCCGATGAAGCTCGCGACCGCCGGGTCGGGCGCGATCCTGCGGTAAGCGGCGTCGCCGCGAACGACTACGAAGGGCGTGAACATCTGCCCCCAGCTATTGATGACCGTCTTCCGCCAGGTCATGTCGGCCGATGCGCGCGTGTATTCGCCGGGCGCGCCGCGCATCAAACAGTTGGTTGGATTGGTGGCGGCCACGATGGCGCGGCTATCACAAAAATTGCCCACGGAGGCGGTCGTAGAGATCGGATCGAAATCCGCATCCTTGCGTGACAAGCTGGTGATATTCACGCGGAACCCGAGCTCGCCGCCGGCAACGGGTTTGCCGAAGATGTAGGAGTAGTCGAGGATCGGGTGGATCAGCGGCTGTTCACCGTTGCGGTCGAACTCCGACAAGCCGATGAACGACATTCCACGCAGGTCGAAATAGCTGCGGTCGCCCTGGCCGACCAGGTAGAGGCGGTTCACACGCTCCGTGCTGCCGAAACGCCCTTGACCGTAGTCGTTCGGAAACAGGCGATCGCTGAGCAGCGAGGCTTCCCATCCCCACAGCCAACGCTTGTTGATGGCGAACTCTCCGGTGGTTTCGAGCGAGCCGCGGAAATCCCGCAGGCCCGTTGAATCTCTACCCGGCCCGAGGTCGAAGGCGCCCTTGTCGAGCTGAAATATGCCCGCACCCCGCACCATGTAGGAGCCGGTCATCAGCCGCTGGCGCCACTCGCCCTGCAGCAGCAGACCCTGCCGGCTGTACGGCGTGACCGTAATCGTAGCGTCGTAGCTTGGCGCCAGTGCCCAGAAGTAGGGAATTTCGAGTCCGAACCCGGTCTTGGTGGAGGTGCGGACAGTCGGCAGGAGGAAGCCGGACTTGCGCGTGACGGTTGGATCGGGATGCGAAAAGAACGGCATCCAGGCGAGGGGCACTCCGAAAAACTCTAGTCGCGCATCCTCGTAATGGATCACGCGCTCGCTTTCGTCGTGAATGATGCGTGCCGCGCGGACCTGCCAGAGTGGCGGCCGTTTCGGATCCTCTTTGCAAAGTTCGCAGGCCGTGTAGATGCCGCTTTGAAAAACGGTGGTCCTTCCCTCCAGGCGGTCGGCGCGCGCCGCAGCGAAACGGGTCTTGTCTTCGCCCTCGATGAGCAACGAATTGATGAAGCCGTCGCGGAGATCGTCGGTGACCTCCAGCATCTCGGCATGGATCATTCGGCCATCGCGCGTGCGGTAGCGCACATCGCCTTCGGCATGGACCCGGTTCGCCTTGCGGTCGTAGGTGACCTTTCGCGCCTCGAGTACGCCTCCCTCGTAGTAGAGCTGAACGTTGCCGACGGCCGATACGAGGCCCTTCTGGTAGTCGTAGGCCATCTCGTCGGCCTGAACGAGCATGCGCGCGTTCGGATTGCTGCGGCGGGCGGCGAAGGCAGTCTCCGCGAATGTCGCGCGCCGGGCGGAGGTGGCTTGTGGCTGCTGCGCCCCCGGCGGGTTCTGCGCAAATGCCGGCGGTAGTCCCACGGCGCAAAGCAATGCACTTGCGACCGCCGCAAGGCTCCAATTGAGGAGCCTCGGCGTGTTACGCGGACGCGCGATCCTGGGATGGACGGTACGCGATACCATCAACCGTCTTCCTGATGCAGAAGGGCAAGGCACCCCATCGAGGCGCCGAATGCAATAGGCAACCATGTGGCGAGGATCGGATCGACGATGCCTTTCGCCCCCAGTTCCTGACCTATTTTGGCGGCCAGAAAGAGGAAAAATCCGGCCAATACAGCGCCGATTATCATTTTTCCAACGCCGCCGAGCCTGAACACCTTGAGGCTGAAGGCGGCTGCGATTACAACCATCGTGACCAGGACGAGCGGCTGGACGAGATACAGCTGGTACAGCAGACGATAGCGCTCGGTTCTAAGCCCGGCGCGCTCCGCCGCCGCCACCGCCGCAGGAAGTTCCCAGAACGAAACGGCTTCGCGGAAATCGCTGCTTCCGCGCACCTGCTCGGCGACGAGATTCGTACTGAACCGATAGGTTTCGAATTCCGCTGGTGCGCTGGTCGTGGAGTATACCCGGGCCTTTTGCAGGACCCACGTGCCGGGCTGCAACTGGGCCGACCTCGCGTCGATCCGCTCGACGAACCGCCCGGCGTGATCGAAGGCGAAGATGTGGACGCCACTCAGTCTGCGGCCTTGGTCCGACGCAGCCTGCGCTTGCACGATCGCATTGCCGTCGACGCTCTGCTGGCGCAGCCACAGGCCGTCTTTATTGGCTTGGAACAAAGTCGAGTTCTCGCCGAACATGGCCGCTTCGATCCGTACCGCTCGATCCCAGGCCGCCGATGACAATGGGCTGTAGACCGCAGTCGTGAAAACTCCGATCGACGCGGCGATCACAGCCGCGAGCCCGATGAATTGCCACACCGATACGCCAGCCGAACGCGCGACGATGAACTCATGCCGCCGCGAAAGGATGAGGAACGAGCCCATCGCGCCGATCATTACGGAGAACGGCAGCATCTGTTCGGAGAACACGGGAAGCCGAAGGGCCACCAATTCGGCGATATCGAGCACCGTCGCGCTTTTTCGCTCGCCCAGACGTCGAGTGAACTCGAAGAAGTCGACGATCGCGATCAGTGCGAGCAAAGACGAAAAAACCATCATCAGCGCGCCGAGAAAATGCAGCCCGAAATATCGACCCAATTTTCCGAACGCGATCATCATCGACCCTTATGCGGCTTCCAGGCGTTCCACGCGCTTGACCAGCGCATCGGCAAAGCGTTGCAGGAAGCGAGGCGCTCGCGCCTGGATGCGGCCGCCGGCCGCTGCCAGACCCAGTGCAATGGCAACCAGCGGGATCAAATAGATCAGCGGAACACCAATCGGCGAACGCGCCAACAGGCCGAGGACGCCGAACGCAACAACCTGTAGCAGCGCCATCGAAGCAGTTGCGCCCGCGATCGCGAGCCATCGGCTTTGGCGATTGGTGCTCGGCGCGCCGAGGAACACAAACGCGATCGCGAATGTTGCGAGAGGGTATAGCGGTGCAGCGAGCCTCTGATGCCGCTCGACACGGAAACCGTCTGGCTCGACCTTGTAGCCGGGGTCGTCGGCGGAGGGCCAGAGAATTTCTCCGATCGGCCGCTCGAACGGCCGATAGACGCTGTTCGACAACGCCGTCGTGAACTGCGAAAGGTCGAACGCATAGCGGTCAAACTGGACGATCGAGTTGTCCACCTGGCGCGCAGTCGCGCCGGCGACCGTGTCGCTGCCACTGCGATGTAGCGAGCCCTGTTCGAGCACGAGGAACAGACCATCGGGAGCGTCGATGATGCGGCCGCGTTCGGCGATGAAGGTCTGCGCAATCCTTTCACGCGCGTCGTGGATGAATATCCCGTGCAGCGTCCCGCCGGCCGACCGGTCGCGCACATGCAGCGTGAGCCCGCGCTGGACCGTGGTGAAGCGCCCGGGGTTAGCGACGTTGGTTACGATGTCGGCATTCACTCTGGCCAGCTGGTCGCGCAAGCTGCGCATGCTGAGCGGACCGTAGTGCGTGGCGATCGCCGCGGAGGAAATCGCTACCAGGGAGGCGAGCAGGAACAGCGGTGCGAAAATCTGCCAGGGCCCGACCCCGGCCGAGCTCATCACTACAAGCTCGGAATCGCTATTCAGCCGATTGAGCGTGTAGAGGACCGCGATGAACAAGGCGGCCGGCGTGGTCACGAGCAGAAAGGTCGGCAGCGTCAGCGCGATGATGCTCCCGAACACCAGGAGCGTCTGTCCTTGGCTGGTGAGCAGGTCGAATCGACGCAGCGCCTGCGTCAGCCAGACCATCAGCGTGAGCGTG
>JAABRB010000239.1 GCA_011391185.1 Betaproteobacteria bacterium | reverse complement strand
CGCCTCGGCTTCAACAATGGCGGTTATGCCGCAGCGCACAATCGGCTGACCAAGCGAGCGCGCGGTACCGGGGGGGTCTTTGGGATTTTGGGCGTCAATGTGGGGGCGAATCGCGAATCAGTCGATCGCGCCGCCGACTACGTGGAAGGCATCAAGACCTTCGCCGCGGCGGCAGATTATCTCACGGTTAACGTTTCCTCACCGAACACGCCGGGGCTGCGCGATCTGCAATTCGGGGCGGCGCTCGACGATCTGGTCGCGCGCGTCATGCAGGCGCGCGAGTCGGCGGCGGCGCGCGCCGGAAAAAAGCCGGTGCTGCTGAAAATCGCGCCCGATCTTTCGCTGAATGAACTCGACGGCGTCGTGGCGGTTGCGCGCAAGCGCGGCATCGACGGCATCATCGTCGCCAACACCACGATCGTGCGCCCGCGATCGTTGCGCGACCCTGCCGCGCGCGAAGAGGGCGGGCTCTCGGGCCGGCCGCTGTTCTCGCTCTCGACGCGGATACTTGCCGAGACTTTTCTGCGCGCCGAGGGAGCGTTTCCGCTCGTCGGCGTCGGCGGAGTCGATTCAGCGGATGCGGCCTGGCAGAAAATTCGCGCCGGTGCCGCGCTCGTGCAGCTCTATACCGCCTTGATTTATAAGGGATTTTCTCTAGTCGCGACGATCAAGCGCGGGCTGGTGCAGCGGCTCGATCGTGAAGGAATCAAGAAGATCACGGATGTCGTGGGCGCCGACGCGAGTGCGATCGTACGCGCGCCGTGGCCGGTGTGATGTTCACGTCTTTCCGCGCGTGCGGATGAGCCGCATGATGATCCAGATCGGAACCACGATCACGGCGCCGAGCACGAAGTAGCGCCACACCCATTCGACCGCTTCGAAGCCCATGCTCATGACGCGGCGCACGAGCGACTCGAGACTGCGCCAGATGTTCCACGGATCGACTCCGAGCGCGGCGAGCAACACGCCGATTACGATCGACAACAGCACGAGTCGAACGATCACTCCGAGTGGCGATCCGCCAAAAAATCGATTCATTTTGTGCTTACCTTGAATTTTTCCGTTCGCGTGCGCATCTTACACTGCGCAAGAAAATGTCAAGCAAGGCTTGACCGAACGTGAAAGGCCACGCATTAAGGTCTCTGGCGAATCTAGAATGCTCACGAACGCATCACTTGCACTCTCATCCGGCGATTTTTCGCTCGACCGCCGCGTCGATTGGGCGCGCGGTCTCCTCGCGCGCGGTGACACTGCGAGCGCGATCGGCCTCCTGCGCGAGACGATCGAGGCGGCGCCGGGCTTTCTTGCCGCCTGGTTCATGCTCGGCGAGGTGCTCGAGCGCACCGGCGAGCGCGATGAGGCAATCGGCGCCTATCGGCGAGTGGTGACGCTCGATCCGGAAGACAAACTCGGCGCAAGCCTCAGGCTGGCGCGGCTGGAGAAGCGCAAGCCCGAGGGAATGCCGCCGGCCTATGTGCGCACGCTGTTCGACCAGAACGCGGCGCGCTTCGAGAACGATCTTCTGCAGACGCTTTCCTATCGCGGCCCGCAGATGTTGCGTGAGGCGGTCGAGCGGACCGCCAAGGCGCGCAAGAAGCCGGTGCGGTTCCTGCGCGTGCTGGATTTGGGCTGCGGCACCGGCCTGATGGGCGCGGAGATCCGCGGCTTGGCCAGCGATCTCGTCGGCGTCGATCTTTCACCCGGCATGATCACCCTTGCCCAGGCCAAGGAAATCTACGATCGCGTTGCAGTTGGCGACCTCGTCGAATTCCTCGACGAGGAAGAGGGCGATTTCGAGCTGGTGCTTGCGGCCGACGTGTTCACGTATTTGCAGGATCTGCGGCCGGTGCTTGCGGCGGTCCGCGAACGGCTCGCCCCCGGCGGCTTGGTGGCTTTCACCATCGAGACCCACCGCGGCGGTGGCGTCGTTTTGCATGAAGCGCTGCGCTTCGCCCACGGCGAGAAACATGTGCGCGAAGCCGCCAAGGCGGCGCGCCTCGACGTCGCTGTGCTCGAGCGCGCTTCGACGCGCACCGAAAAGGGCAAGCCGGTCCCGGGTCTCCTGGCGGTGCTTTCGCGGCGTAGCGCTCAGTCGCGGCGGAACACCAGACTCGCGAACAGGCCGGTGAGAACCGCGAGCAGCGCGGTCACGAGACCGTAGCCGATCCGCTCGTTGCGCGCGGCCTGCGCGACCACAGCCTCGAACCCCGTGCGTACGACTTCGATCGCGGTCGTTTCGCGGTTGATGAGCGCGCCCGCCGCGATCAGCAGCGTCTCCACTTCGTAGGTGCCGGTCGGCGCATTGCCGGGGATTGGCACCTCGGTGCGGAACAGGCTGTTGCCGAGATAGGTGACGCCGTTCGGTTCCTCGCGGAACAATCCTGCCACGGTCTTCACGCGGATGAAGCCGGCGCGGAACGGATCCTGCGCGTGCACGTCGGCGACGTCGGCGCCGATTCGTTGCGTGAGCAAATTGTTGACCAGGCCGATGCGAAACCGCCGGAGGAAATCGGGGGCGCCGATACTGACCGGCGTGCGGTTGGTCGAGACCGCGAGATAAGCCGGCACCTCGACGAACTCGCGCGATTCCGTGTTCACCCAGATGCCGAGGATGCTGCTCTTGCGCCGCGTGATGAACGTGCGCTTGGGGCCGCGCACGGAAACCACCACGTCGTAGCCGCCGCGCTCCATCACGTCGGGGTCGATGTTGTCGATCGATCCGAACAGAACGAGATCGGCGCCGGTGAAGTTCGATTGGATGAGGACGCGGTGCGTGGACAGCGTCACGACCAGCCGCTCGGCCGCCGATGCCGGGACGGCGGCGAATGCAGCTGCGATCGCAAGCACGATGAGGCCACGGCGCATCATTCGAGTGCCTCCGTCGCGATCACGGAGAAGACATCGGCGGGGGGCGTGAGCAGGTCGACCGCGACACGTGCGCCGACCGCGAGTACCAGGAGCGCAAGGAGGAGCCGCAGCTGCTCCGCGCGCATCGCCTGTCCGGCGCGGGCACCGAATTGGGCGCCGATCACGCCGCCGATCATCAGCGTGAGCGCAAGCACCACGTCGACGGTGCGGTTCTCGACCGCGTGCAGGACGGTCGCGAACAAATTGGTGACAAGCACGAGCAGCAAGGAGGTGCCGATTGCCACCGTGGTCGGCACGCGCATCAGGTAGATTAGGGCCGGAATCATCATGAACCCGCCGCCGACGCCCACGAGGGCGCCGAGTAAACCGACGGTGAAGCCGATCGCGGTCACCGGTATGGCCGATACATAGATGCGCGACTGGCGGAAACGCATCTTGAGCGGCAGGCCGTGGAACCAGGCATGCGTTCCCGGCCGGCGCACGACCGGAGCCTCGCCGCGGCGGGCCCGTAGGATCGCGCGCACGCTCTCGGCCAGCATCAGACCCCCGACGATGCCGAGCAGGATGACGTAGGAAATGCTCACGGCGAGATCGAGTTGGCCGATCCGGCGCAGGAAGGCGAAAATCCAGACGCCCGCGGCGGTGCCGAGCACACCCCCCGAGAGCAGCACCAGCCCGAGGCCGACGTCGATCAGGCGCTTTCGCCAATAGAAGATCGAGCCGGACATCGAGTTGGCGGCCATGTTGCTCGGCACGCTCGCCACCGCCACCGCCGGCGGAATGCCGGTCAGGATCAAGAGCGGCGTCATCAAGAACCCGCCGCCGACACCGAACATGCCCGAAATGAAGCCGACCGTGATCCCAAGGCCGAGGATCAGGAACAAGTTCACCGGCAACTCGGCGATGGGCAGGTAGATCGGCACGGGTGCGCCTTGCGAATGGCGCCGCGTTTCGCGCGGCGTTTATGCGTTCAAAACCCGCGCGGCAAGCTTGTCAATGGAAAGTCACGATTTTTCAGTTCTTTACTGAACGGCGGGCGGGGGCGGTCTCGGCCTTTTCCCACTCGGCCTTGAGCTTAACGTTGTTGGCCGCGGCCTCGGCGGGCGTTGCCGCCCATGTCTGCACCGCAAGCTTGGCGGCGATCAGCGTCTGGGGATCGAGGCGGTTAGCCACGTCGTCGCGCTTCTTGGCGGCATCGGGGTCGCCCTGAATGGCCGCGAGCGCGAACCAGCGATAGGCCTCGGCGAGATTTTGCTCGGCCCCGAGACCACGCGCATAGAGTACCGCCAGATTATATTGACTGTCGCGCAGGCCACGGTCGGCGGCCATGCGGAACCAACGCGTGGCGGTGCGGAAGTCGGGCTTGCCATCGACGCCCTCGGCGTGAAGGACGGCGAGGTTGTGCATGGCTTTGATATGGCCGCCCTCGGCGGCGAGGAGATAGTAGCGGCGAGCTTCGGAGAGGTTCTTCGTTACTCCCTGGCCCTTTTCATAGATGCCGCCAAGCCGGTAGGCGGCGGGAACGAAACCCGCGGCGCGGGCGAGCTCGAACCAGCGCAGCGCTTCAGCGCTATTGGCATCGATGCCACGGCCGTCGAAATAGCGGGCGGCGATCTCATAGGCGGCGACTGGATCGCTGGCCAGCGCCGCGGTCCGCAAAGCTGCATTACCGAGCCCGGCCGGGAGATCCTTGGGACGGAATGCGACCGCGCCGGGCTTGGGCGCCGGAACGGGGACCGTGCCGGTGATGTCGCGCGGATCGCCGCGCTGGCCAAGGAAGGCGGTCGTGACGCTGGGGCCAACGACACCGGCCGGCGGGGCGGACGCAAGCGCGGGGTCTGCCGGCGTCGGCAGAGCGGAGCGGTCGGAGGGCGTCGGCTCGGCTGGCTGCGCGGGCGTGGCGGGTGCCGCGGGTTCGGCCTCCACCCCGGGCTCCGCGGGAGGAGCGGCAAGGGTCGGCTCAAGCGTTTCTTCGGAAGAGAAGAAGGACGGGAACAGAACGTCGGCGTAGCGCATGGTGCCGGCCATCACGAGCAGGAGCGCGAGCAGGCCGATCAAGAGCGAACGCTTTCCTCCGCCGCCGAGCTTGGTGCCGATATCTTTCATGACACCGACGGCGCGGGAATGAGGCGTTTCGGACGCTCGCTCGGAAGCGGCCTGTTGCGCGGCGCGGCGGGCGGCCGCGATGAGCTCCACGGTGCGCGGATTGGCTTCGCCGAGCTTCGGCGCGTTCGGGCCGAGAGCGGTTGCCGATTGGGCTACGCGCTCCGTCGCGCTCTGGGCGAGATGGCCGTGGGGTCCGCCGGAGCCCGGCTCGAGAGGATAGTCAGGCGGCAGATCGCTGGAAGTGGTGGCGGGCTTGGGCTCGGGCTCGGGCTTGAGTTCGGACTTGAGCTCGGGCTTGGGTTCGATGCGCGCCGCCCCAAACTGCACCGGCTCCGTGAGCACGGGATCGGAACGGAACGGCTCGTACGAGGCGGCTTGCGGCTCCGTTTTTGGAGCGGCAGCCGGGCGCGGCGGATCACGCTGGATCGCCGGCTCGGGTTCCCGCGCGGCTGCAGGACGCGGTTCGGGTTCAGGCATGGGTTCGGGCGCGCGGCGAACCGGCTCGGCGGAAGGCGCAGGCTGGCCGCGCGGAACCAGGGTGGCCGCGGCCTCGCGAATCGCCGAACGCGCGGCGCGTTCGGCGATATCGATCGCGCTCGTGCGGGTCTCCTCGAACTGGGCGAACAGGTCGTTCAGGCTGCGCTCGATCGAGTCGAATTTGGAAAGACGGGTTTCGGCCGCTTCCAG
>JAABRB010000238.1 GCA_011391185.1 Betaproteobacteria bacterium | reverse complement strand
GGAAACCAGCCGGTTTCCTCCGGTTCGTGACCTTGCTCGACGAGCGGCGCGCTAGCGCCGTTCCACCCACCACATCATTCCGATCGCCGCGAGCAGGAACAACATGCTCGGCATGATTGCGCTCAGGAGCGGCGTCCAGGTCTGCAGGACGCCGAGCGTCGTGCCCACATGGTTGAGGAAGTGGAAGAGCACGCCCAGCATCACCCCGGCGAACAGTTTGACGCCGACCCCTCCCGTTCGAACCTGGACATAAGCGAATGGCAGGGCAAGCGCCATCATGATGAGCGTGGCAAACGGATAGATGAGCTTTTGCCAGAGCGCGATCTCGTGGCGGTTGGTGCGCTGCTTGTTCTCCGAGAGCAGTTGTATGTACTGGTAAAGGTTCCAGGCCGACATCTTTTCCGGACGCACCAGCAGCGCCGCCAGAATGTCCGGCGTCAGCACGGACTTCCAGTCCTGCCTGGCCTGCCTGCTCACCGAAGCAGTGTCGCCTTTGAACTGCGTACGCGTGACGTCGTAAAGGTGCCAGATATTCTCCCCCTGGTAATTGCCGCGATCGGCCTCGCTCAGCGAGACGAGCCGAAGGTCCGGGTCGAACTCGAAGATTCGCACGCCGCGCAGGGTGCTGTCCGGCAAGACGACGCGAATGTTCACGAACCGCGCATCCGATTTCAGCCAGACGCCGCTTCGCAGGCCTGACGAAAGCGTCGAGCCCAGTCTTTCCATGCGCAGCTCCTTCGCCGCGCGCTCGGCTGCCGGGGCCGCGAACTCGCCCGTGATGACCGTGAGAATCACGAAAGCCGTCCCCACCCGCGCGAGCATTCCGGCCGCATCCCGGGGCGATAGCCCCGAGACCCGCATCACGGTGTATTCCGAGTTGGACGCCATCGTCGAGAGCGCCACGAGCGTGCCGATCAGCACCGCTACCGGAAAAAGTTCGTAGACGTGGCCGGGCATCGAAAGCGCCACGAACCCGAAAGCGTGACGCAGGCGGTAGCTGCCCGTTCCGAGCTCTTCGAGCTCGTTCAACATGTCGAAGAACGCGAAGAGGGCAAGAAAGGCAATCATCGCGAACGCGCTCGCCCGGTAGATCTCGCGTGCGAAGTATCTCCTCAGGGTGCTCATGTGCGGCGTCGCAATCCGAAACGCAGCGTCGATCGATGCCAGAAGAGCAGCAGGGTCAACCCGAGTATTCCGGCATGCAGGATCCACCAGCCGATCGCAAAGCTCAGTCGGCCCTGTGCCACCCACGCCTGTAGGATGCTGAGCAGATTGGTGTACACGAGATAGGCCAGAACGGCGAACAGCAGATTGAGCGAGCGGGTCGCACGCGGATTCACCGAAGAGAGCGGAATCGCGAGCAGCGCCAGATTGAGCGCGACCAGCGGCAACCCGATGCGGCCCATGAGCTCGGCGCGCCACGCCCGGTTGTCCGTGGCGCGCAGGAGCTCGAGCGTGGGAACGGAACGCGGCCAGCGGTACCCGGCGGCCCGTTTTTTCGGCTGAATGAGCACCGCGTAGCGCTGAAATTCCATGATCCGGTACTCGGCCGTCCCGGGCAGGCCCTCGTAGCGCCGGCCGTCGACCAGCACGGCGTAGCGGTCACCCTCCTCGGTCGTCTCCAGGTAACCGCGTCGACTCACGATCACGCCATCCCGGCCATGCTGTTCCCCCGCGATGAAGACGTTCTCGACGGTCTGGCGCTCCGATGACATCGACTCGATGAAAAACACGGCCTTCCCGGAAGGCGGTTCGCGGAACACGCCCGGCGTGATCAGGGAAACGTCCTCCTGGCTCTCGAGGCGGTTGCGGTAGTCATCGGCGCGGTCATTGGCCCAGGGCGACAGAACGAGCGCGAGCACCCCGATCACGACCGCAAGCGGGACGGCGAACATCATCACCGGCCGGACCCAGGCAAACGGCGAAAGGCCGATTCCCGACCAGATCACCATCTCCGAGTCACGATAGCTCCGCGACATGCCGGCGAGCACGGACACGAACAGCGTGACCCCGAGGAGAATCGGGATATAGTTGAGCGCGGTAAATCCGACCAGTCCGAGCACCGCCTCCAACGGAACGCTGCCGCCAGCAGCCCGCCCCAGGAGGCGCACCAGCACCGAGGTCGCGGCGAGCGCGAGCAACGCCACAAATATCGCCACGGCGTAGTTGGCGATCTCGCGCAGCAGGGAACGCCGGTAGATCACGCTCGGGCCGGCCCGGATCGGGGCGCCGCAATTGGTGCAATCAACTCTGCAGAAGCCCCGGCAGCAGCAGCGCGCAGACGTCGCCGCTTTGACGCGGGCAAAGCAAAACGAGGATAATCGCGCCGCACTTCGATGCTTGGCGAATCCGAGCGGGAAACCGATCGATCGCGAACGGTTGAAGACAACCACGAACGATTGCGAACGATCACTGGATAGTCACTGAACAATCACGAATTTCAATCTGCAGATTATCGTGAACGGATCGTGAACGAGAAAGTGAAAGATCGCTGCCCATCACCCGGAGAATGCCTTGGAATTTAGCATAAAAGCAGGGGCGCCCGAGCGTCTCGCCTCGGGTTGCGTCGTCGCCGGCGTCTTCGAGAAACGCAAGCTCACGCCAGCCGCCGAGTCGCTCGATCGGGCGGCACGCGGAAAGCTTCGCGACGTGCTCAAGCGCGGCGATATGGACGGCCGCGCGGGAACGACGCTGCTGCTCTCGGACGTCCCGCACGTCGCAGCCGAGCGCGTGCTGCTCGTCGGCCTCGGCCCCGAAAGCGAATTCGGCGCCAAGCAGTATCGAAATGCCGTCAGGACGACTGTGAATACGCTCGTCGACACCGGCGCGCGCAGCGCCGGCCTCTGCTTTCCCGAGCTGGAATTCGCGGGAAAGGACATGGTCTGGAAGCTTCGCCACGCGGCCATCACGGCCGCCGATGCGCTCTACCAGTTCGAGGAGATGAAGAGCAGGAAAAGTCCCGCACGCCGGCTGCGTGCCCTCACTTTCGTGCAGCCGGGGCGGACCCCGACCGGCGATCGAGGCCTGGTCCAGGGGCGCGCGATCGCCGCCGGGATGGCGCTCGCGCGCGATCTCGGAAATCTGCCTGCCAATATCTGCACGCCCGCCTACCTCGCCCGGCAGGCGATCAAGCTCGGAAAATCGTGGAAGCTCCCGGTCAAGGTGCTGGAACGGCGCGATATGGAGCGGCTCGGCATGGGTTCGCTGCTCTCCGTTGCGCGCGGATCGCGCCAGCCGCCCAAACTGATCATCGTCCGTTACAACGGCGCACCGAAGCGCGACCGGCCGGTGGTGCTGGTCGGCAAGGGCATCACGTTCGATACCGGCGGTATCTCGCTGAAGCCCGCCGGCGACATGGATGAGATGAAATACGACATGTGCGGCGCGGCGAGTGTCCTCGGCACGCTGCGCGCGGTTGCCGAGATGAAGCTTGCCTGCAACGTCGTAGGCCTGATTCCGGCGAGCGAGAACATGCCTGGCGGTGCGGCGACCCGGCCGGGCGACATCGTCACCAGCATGTCGGGTCGCACGGTGGAGATCCTGAACACGGATGCCGAGGGCCGGCTGGTCCTGTGCGATGCCCTGACCTACGCAGAGCGCTTCAAGCCGCAGGCCGTGATCGACATCGCCACCTTGACGGGCGCCTGCGTGATCGCGCTTGGCAACGTGGCGAGCGGGCTCTTCAGCAATCAGGACAAGCTCGCCGATCAGCTGCTCGACGCCGGCACGGATTCGTGGGATCGGGCCTGGCGCCTGCCGCTCTGGGATGACTACCAGGAACAGCTGAAGAGTCCGTTCGCCGACGTTGCGAACATCGGCGGCCGCCCGGCCGGCAGCGTCACGGCCGCCTGCTTCCTGGCACGGTTCGCGGAGTCCTACGGGTGGGCGCACCTCGACATCGCCGGTACGGCATGGGTATCCGGCAAGAACAAGGGCGCGACCGGCCGCCCGGTCCCGCTGCTCTGCACGTTCCTCATCGGTCGGAGCGGGAAACAGGGTTGACGCGCATCGACTTCTATCACGATGCCCCGGACCGACTTCAGGTCGCGTGCCGGCTTGCGGCGAAGGCCGCGCAGCAGAACCTGCGGGTGCTGATCTACGCGCCCGACGCCGAGATCGCGCGCGCGATCGACCGCCTGCTCTGGACCACCCCGCCGACGGGGTTTCTGCCGCACTGCATGGCGGACGACCGACTGGCTGCGGAAACGCCCGTCCTGATCGCTTCCGACGCCGAGGCAACCCCGCACGACGAGGTGCTCGTGAACCTCGGCACCGAACGTCCGGCACATTTCGCGCGGTTCCAGCGGCTGGTCGAGATCGTGGGTCCCGACGCGGCGGACCGCGCCGCAGCCCGGGACCGATATCGGTTCTATCGGGAACGCGGGTACGAGATATACACTCACAACTTGGCTCATGGCGACCGATGACGACAGTGGCGACCTGCTGGGTCGCGCAGACGACGCGCTCGAGAAGGCCGATGCGCTCCTGGCGCGGCATCGGGCGGCGCGCCTGCAGCGCCGCCCGGAGCCGCCAGTCGACTTCCCCCTCCTCACGGATGTGGTCTCGCAGGCGCCATCAGGCGCCGCGCCCGAGCGGCCCCCTGAGCCGGAGGTGGACATCGTCGCGCTCGAGCGCGAGTTGCGGCTCCAGCTGCTCGATCTGATCGGCCCCGAGCTCGAGCGCCTGGTCGAGGCGCGCGTGCATGGGCGCGTCACCGCAAAGGTCGAAGAGATCATGCAGCGCGCGAGTGCCGAGCTCGAAAGCGAGGTCCGCCGCGCGGTGCGCGAAGCCCTCGCCCAGGTCGTGCGCGAGGAGATCGCGCGCCTGAAACTGTCCTGAGCGGCACACCGGATTCGGCGCGTCACGCCGTTCCAGGGGAAAAACGCCCGGCAAACCAGCGGGTTGCCGAGCGGCATCGGCTATAATCCGCGGTTCGCTGCGTCCCACGCCCCCGCGTCCCGCAATCCCATGGAACTTCCCAAGAGCTTCGACCCGCACGCCACGGAGGATCGCTGGTACCCCGTCTGGGAGTCGCGTGGGTACTTCGCGGCGGGCACCGCGGACGGCGCGCCGGGTTTCGCGGTCCAGCTTCCCCCGCCGAACGTCACCGGGACGCTGCACATGGGGCACGCGTTCAACCAGACGATCATGGACGCGCTCACGCGCTACCACCGGATGCGGGGGTTCAATACCCTGTGGCTCCCGGGCACCGATCACGCCGGCATCGCGACCCAGATCGTGGTCGAGCGCCAGCTCGAAGCCCAGGGCACATCGCGTGCCGCACTTGGCCGCGAGCGCTTCATCGAGAAGGTCTGGGCCTGGCGCACGGAATCCGGATCGACCATCACGCGCCAGATGCGGCGCCTCGGCGATTCCTGCGACTGGGCCCGCGAATATTTCACGATGGACGAGAAGCTGTCGAACGTGGTCACCGAGACCTTCGTGCGGCTCTACGAACTCGGCCTGATCTATCGCGGCAAGCGGCTGGTCAACTGGGATCCGAAGCTCCGCAGTGCGGTGTCCGACCTCGAGGTCGAAAGCGTCGAGGAAGACGGCAAGCTCTGGCACATCCGCTACCCGCGCGTCGATGGCAAGGGCACGGTTGTGGTCGCCACGACGCGACCCGAGACCATGCTCGGCGACGTCGCGGTCGCCGTCAATCCGCGCGACGACCGCTATCGCGATCTCGTC
>JAABRB010000237.1 GCA_011391185.1 Betaproteobacteria bacterium | reverse complement strand
GACGCCGAACCCGAGAGTCATCGGGAACGAGATCTGATGGCCGCGGGTAGTGATGTTGTCGTCGTGCACGGCGAAGCCGACGTTGTACACGCCGCCGTCCTTGAGCGACTTGTCATCGGTATTGCCGAGGCCCAGCGGCCGGATGATCACGACCGTCCACATCCCGTCCTTCCATGAGGCGATGGCGTTGTTGTCGGCGGCAGAGCCCGCCGCGCCGGCGCGGCTGACGGCATAGTCCGGCACCATGTCGCCTTCTTTCCAGCCCGCTTGGGGATCGAAGGGCACGGCGTTCTGCTCCCGGATCAGGAAGTGATCGCCCTTGCGCAGCTGATCGGCGGTGATCGACTTGTACCCGGTCTTCTTCGCGTCCCACATGAACTTCGGCGCGTGGGTCTTCGCGTCGGCGTTGCCGCCGAACATGTTCTTGCCGGCGTCGAAGTTGCGATACTCGAGCACATAGCCGTCGTCGGCCATGCCCACCGGATTCGAGCGGTGCGCACGCCACTGGATCAGGTCGAGATAGCCGCCGGCCGCCTTGATCCTGGCGATCTCGTCGAGCGACTTCCCTGATTTCCAGTCCATCGCATCGGTGCGTGTGGCCGGCAGGAACTTGCGCAAGTCGTTCTTCTTGATCGCGCTCAGCAATGCGTTGGCCTGCGCGTCCGCCTTCGAGGCGACCTTCTGCATGTCGCGCTCGCCATCGTGGCACGTGAGCCAGCAGCCCAGCTTCGCGAATCCGGGCACCTTGCCGTCGTCGATCATGACCGATATGCGGTCCTCGTAGATCCCGGGCTGCTTGCCTTCCTGCACCACCTTGTCGAGCTTCGGATAGCCGTAGACCTTCCATTCCTTGCCATCGAAACGCAAATACTGGTGATCGTTGCCCGGATACGGGTTGTGGGTCTTCCACTGGAAGCGGAGATACGCATTCTTGGCGTCGTACGCTGCCTGAACCTTCACATCGACCCAGCCGTTCTTCCCCTTGACCGGCGCCGGCTCGAGCGGACCACCCTTGACGAGCGAGTCCCCGAGCTTCTTCTCCTGGCCCTTGTGGCAGAGGAGGCACGCCTGGTCACCCTTGACCGCCGCCGCGCCTTTGTGTTCGTCCTTGTGCAGCCACTGATAGGACGACTGGCCGGGGTAGAACAGGGTCACCGTCTTGTCCGGGATCTTCCCCCAGTCGATGCTGGCGGGATCGGCGGCCATCGCGGGCGCGACCGCCAGCGCCAAAGCGAGTGCATGGACTCTCGTGCTCATCACGGCCTCCGGGGGAAATTGTGGAACTCGTATTAATAGACGCCGGCGCAAAGAGCGACTTGATGCAAGTCAAACCGATTGGAACTGATCCCGTTCGCGGATGTTCCGGATCCGCTGACGCAATCGTGCCGCGACCCGCACGGACGATTTGATCTACGTCACCCCGTTCGACCCGGAAGCGTGCATGCGGAGAATCGAGACGCGGGCGCGGCTCATGCGACGCGGATCACGCCCATCATCCCGGCAGCCTGGTGCTCGAGAATGTGGCAATGGAACATCCAGCTTCCGGGGTTGTCGGCGACGAAGGCGATCTCGGCGCGCTCCTCGGGCGCAAGCAGCACGGTATCCTGCCATTCGCGGTAACGGGTCGGTGCGCCGTTGCGCGTGATCACCCGGAACGCGAATCCGTGCAGATGCATGGGGTGATCCCATGCGGTGTCGTTGACCAGTTCCATCACGCATGAGCGCCCGCGCGCGAGCGTGAACATCGGCGACGGCGTGTGACCGCTCTCAGCCACGCCATTCATCGTCCAGGCCATGCCCTGCCTCATCATCTCCCGCATCGACATCGGCCGCCCGCCCATCATCCCGCCCGTCGTCCGGCCCATCATTCCGCCGCCGAGCAGGATACGGTGTCGCTCGGCGCTGGCCACATCGGGTTCGGGAACCGGATTGGCAGGCAGACGAATCGAGGCGTCGAGCGGACTCTCGCGAAGCGGCGGTTCGTTCGTGTAGGAAAGATCGAGGAGCACGTATTGTTGACGATCATAGTAACGGTCGTGCACGGCATGCGTCTCGCCCGGTCTTCCGGCCATGTCGATCACGAGGTCGACGCGCATCGCCGGCGCGAGGATCACGCGCCCGCCAACCGGTGCGTGCGGCTCGACCGGCTGGCCGTCGATCGCGACGATGCGTGGTTCGTGTCCGGCGAACTCCAGGCCGAAGACGCGCGCATTCGCGACATTCACCAGGCGCAGCCTGACGCGCTCGCCCGCGCGCACGTCGTCGGACTCGGGGACGACGCCGTTGATGGTCACCGTGTTGCCGATGCGGCCGGCATGCGTCGCATCCATCATGCTGCCGAAGTCGGGATGAATCTGGGCATTGCGCGCGAGCCGCCAGTCGTCGAGTACCCAGGTCAGGTCACGATCGACGCGGATCGGCTCGCGCTCCTCGATGACGATCGCGCCGGAAAGTCCACGCGCGACCTGCTCGCGGCTGTTCGCATGCGGGTGATACCAGTAGGTGCCGGCGTCGAGCAGGTCGAACTCATAGACGAACGTGCCGCCGTTGGCGGCGATGGGCGGCTGAGTGAGATGCGGCACGCCGTCCATCGCGTTCGGCAGGCGCACGCCGTGCCAGTGCACGGTGGTTTCCTCGGCGAGCGCATTCTCCACGGCGACGCGCAGCCGGTCGCCTTGCCGCGCGCGGATCGTCGGGCCGGGCACCTGCCCGTTGTAGCTCCATACGTCCGTGTCCCCGTGCGGCAAGCCAAGGAGCGCTGCCTTGCCCGGCGCCGCGCGCAGGCGATGCTCGACGACGCGTGGCACTGCGCCGCGCGCGGGAGCAATGGGGAACGATGGTGCAATCAGGACGCCGGCTGCCATGGCTCCCGCCGCGCGCAAGACAGTGCGACGTCGTGGGGAAGCAAGTCGTTCGTCTGCCATTCGTCCTGTCCTTTCTGTTTTGTCCCGGAGGCGCTCAGCGAACCGCATGCCGGCGCTCGCTCTGCGCCCGGCGTATCTCGGCCGGCCAGCGCGACTTGATGTAGGCGAGCACGGCCCAGATGTCGTCGTCCGGGAGCGTACTGCCGAACGCAGGCATGTCGCTCTGGTAGCCGGGCGGTGCGTACTTCCCCGGCACGAGCCCCTCCTTGGTCATGCCGAACAGCAGCTCGTCAGGGTGATGCCAGGTGTGGCCCGACGCATCGTGCGGCGGCGCGGGCATGCGCGCGTTCGGCAAGCGCGATTGCCAGTTCGGCTGGCCTTCGAGCCGCAGGCCGTGGCACGACGCGCACTGCTGCTCGTATACCGCCTGGCCGCGCGCGACGCGCGCGCGATCGTCCGGATCCGCGCGACTCGAATCGCGTTGCGCCATGAAGCTCCAGACCGCCGCGCCCACTGCGACCAGGATCAGCACCACGATCAGCCAGCCGAGGTCCGGCTTGCGCGTCGGACCTCCCGATCCATGTGTCCCCGACCCGTGTGTCCCCGACCCGTGTGTCCGCGACCCGTGTGTCCGCGACTTCATGGCACTACCGCCTGCCCGCGGTCGGCAATCAACCGCCAGGTCTTTCCGCTGTCCTCGCTCAGGAACACGTTCCGCGCAAATGTCGCGATCGCGTAGGTGTGCCGCGCCGTGGGACTCTGGGCAATGTAGAGGATCGCATCGTCCTGCGCGACGGGAACTGCGACGTCGGCTCGCGTCCCGAGCTTCAGGTCGTATTTTCCGAGCCGCGGGCGGCCGTCGTGCGCCGAGAGCCATAACGCCCGGCCATCCAGATCGAATGTCGCCGCCAGCATGTCACCCCCTTCCGCGATACGCCGGAAATGTTCACCACCGTCTTCCGATAGGAAAAGCCCGGTCGGGGTCGCCGCGACGACCGTTTGCGATTCGGTCGGATGCACCGCAAGCGCGCGCGGGTTTCCGACGATTCCCGCACCCCTTACCGGTATCCACATGAATCCGTCATTGAGTGTCTTGTGGAGACCCGAAGCCTGCATCCGCGAATTCGGCGCGGGATTGTAGACGTAGACGACGTGCGTTTCGTAGCTTGTCGCGAGGACGTGGAAGTCGGTCTCCCCTTCGAGTCCCAGCTTCTTCCAGGTGCGCCCGCCATCGTCGCTGCGGATGAGGCCGAACGGGTTCACGAGCCCCGAGCCTGGCGCAGGATGACCGCTCGAGTAGAGGCGCGAGCGGGTCGCGGAGAAGCCCATGTAATCGTGTTGCGGCCCGGGCGCGATCGACCAGCGGCCGTCGGAGTAGATCGCGAGCCCGTGGTGGCTGGGAATCATCAGCTGCTTGCCGTCGGCGGTGAATGCGAGCCCATGCACGTGGGTCAACGTCACGGTCTGGGCCGACATTGCCGCCGCCGCGGCAATCAGAGAAACGGCGAGCGCAAGTAGTCGGGTGTAGAACCTCATGGATCGAATCCTCTAAGGCTATTGTCGGGTCTCGGGTCTGCGACGCGTCACGCTCTCAGCATTCGGATGATCGCGAATGCATCCTGGAGTGGGTTGCACGCCGAGCCCCGCGCGGCAGCGCATCGGCGGCGTCGCCGGTGCACAGGACGAGGGTCCCGTGGCCTAACTGAGGAGGCGGCAGTAGAGGATGAAAAATCCGCACCCGGCGCGCGGCGCCGGCGGCGGGGGGCCGAGCGCGACCGGGTCGAAGCGGAATGTCCGGAGCACACCGGCCGACGGAGCGGCCGTTGCGGTGGGAGCGGACATGACCACCGCGTCATGCAGCCCGCCCCGGCAGCCCATGGCCACGCAGGGAGCGTCCGCCTTTGCCTGCACGCAGGGGGCTCCGCGACTCGTGCCTTGCGCCTCATCACAGCAATCATGCGCATCGTGAGTCGCGGCCGCGACGCCGGATCCGATCGGCGCACCCTGCGCCGATGCGACCGGCAGCAGTACCGCGCCCAGAACAAGGGACAGCGCCGTGAGGAACGCGGCAACACGCATGACTCGGATCATACGCGACGTTCGACACGCTGCGAGAGGTTGGGTTCCGCGGAGCGCTCCCTCTGAACGGTGTTAACGCGCCTCGATGAGCGAACGGACTCGCCGTTCGAATTCCGGCGCCTCCCAGTTGGCGGCGCCCAGTTCGCGACCGGCTTCGCGCCCCTGGGCATCGACGAGCAGCGTGGTTGGCATGCCCGGTGCGCCGAGCGTCGTCAGCACGTTGCCCTCGCCTTCCACGTAGATCGCGAGGTGCGCGACCTTCACGGATGCGTAGAACTCGCGGACGGCTTTGACGCCGCCGACGTCGGTGGAAAGCGCGACCACTTCGAAATGTGGTCCGCCGAGTTTCGCTTGCAGGCGATCGAGCGCGGGCATCTCCGTACGGCACGGCCCGCACCAGGTTGCCCACAGGTTGAGCAGGACTACCTTGCCGCGAAACCGTTCGAGCGACACCGGCTTGCCTTCCGCATCGCGAATGTCGAGCGGCGGCAAGGCTTTGGGCTCGGCCAGCAGGTTCATGCGCGGCACCCGTAGCGCCGGCGCCTCGCGAGGCTGGGTGAGCGCCTGCCATACGCCCATCGCTGTTGCGACGAGCAACAGAGCGCCCATCGTACTCAGGATGATCCGTGTCCGGCCCGACAGCGGTGCTCCCGATGCGTCCCCGGCGGATGGTTTGGAGTCCGGCGTGCTCATGCGAAAGCATCGACAAAATATTGGTGGCTCCGGCAGCCGCATGACGGTTCGGTTATTCTGCGCGCC
>JAABRB010000236.1 GCA_011391185.1 Betaproteobacteria bacterium | reverse complement strand
CCTTCTCTTGGGGTTGGGTCACTCGGCCATCGCCGCACGGCATTCACCGCCGCCGTGCGTATGGGTGGAACGCTACGGTAGCGACCACGCCATGTCAAGCGCGAGAGTGTGAATCCCCGCGCGGGAAGGACACAGCGATCTCGAGCGCCTGCCTCTCGGTCTCGGCCTTCGCGAACCAGAACTGCATGCCCATCTCGTGGAACATGCTCATCGCCGTCGAGAAATGTTCCGTGGCCGCCCGCCGATCGCCTGCTCGCCCGTAGAGCTTGCCGAGGCTGAGGCGGCAGTGAGCGACGAGCGGGCGCATGCCGAGCTCCGCGGCCAGGGCCGTGGAGGTCGCGTGGTGGGCTTCGGCCGCCGCTACGTCCGGGCAGTCGTGATGCGAAGCGGTCTCGCCGAGGAGGCGGTGGGCCCAAGCCTCGTGACCGCGTTCGCCACGCTCGCGGGCGAGCACCACGGCACGGGCACCGCAGTCCCGCGCCTCTTCCACCCGCCCCTCGAGGAGGTATGCCTCGCCGAGCTGCACCGTGCTCATCGAGTGCAAGTATCCGATCCCGGCGGATGCATAGGCGGCCAGGGCTTGCTGCAGCCAGGAAACGCCTTCCCCGACGCGTCCCGATGCCGCGTAGACGTGCCCCAGAGCCGCCAGCGCGATCGGAGTCAAGTACGCGATGTTCCATTCGCGGGAGAGAGCGACTGCACGTTCGAGTGGCATGGTCGCCCGGATGAATTCTCCGCGGAGGCCTTCGAGGCGTCCGAGGTTCAAGCAGGCCCAGATGAGACTGAAAGGGTGATCGAGTGCTTCCGCGAGCCGGACCGCCTCCTGTCCATGATCGCGTCCCTCGTCGAACACTCCGAGCTCGGCGAGGGCGCGCGACAGGAAGGCGCGCGACACCACCGCTGGATACGCAACGAGGCCGAATCGCTCGCGAGACAGATCGCCGGGGAGCGCGTCCATCAATGTCCGGCAGAGGCGTTCGGTTCCGCGATAGTCGCCCGAGAGAGCACCAAGCCAGACGTGGTAGTACTGGCCGGCAATCTGGAGCGGGACATCGCCGAGCGACGCGCCGATGGCCTCGACCTGCTGGGCGAACGCGCGCACGTCGCTCGCGCGACCACCCGTGTTCAGGTGAAGACCGCTCATGTAGCCCGACACCGATGCGAGTCGGCGCTGATCGTTGAACGTCCTGGCGAGGGCTTCAGCTTCCCGGAGATACCCTTCGATCCTTCCCCATTCCGCCAGCGGGAGCAGAGCGTTTCGAAGGTCGAAGCGAAGATCGATGGCCTGCTCCAGGGTCTCGCGAGTCTCGGAGAGGTGGGTCAACGCGGTCAGCGCATCCTCGAAGCACCTGACGGCTTCCCGGTGAACCGAACGGGCGAAGGCTTTGGCACCGGCTTGCTGGAGGTAGGTGACCGCCTTCGCCCAGTCCTTGCCCAGAAACGCATGGTGAGCCAGCCGGTCGACATGCTCGGCCAGCCGGTCCGGATAGGTCCGCTCGATGGTCTCCACGATTTGGACGTGGAGGGCGCGCCGCCGGTCATGGAGCAGGCTGCCGTAGGCCACGTCGTGGGTCAGCGCGTGCTTAAAGGTGTATTCAATATCCGGGAAGATCCCGGCCTCGTACAGGAACTCCGCGGCCTGGAGGCGTCCGATCGCGGCGTGCAGCTCGTCCTCGGCGAGCTCGGCAATAGCCTGCAGCACGCCAAGCGGCACGTCCTTCCCGACCACCGAAGCCGTCTGCAGGAGCGCCTTGTCCGCGGCGCCGAGCCGGTCGATGCGGGAGGCGATCACGGCCTGGACCGTCGCCGGGACCTGGATGCCCGGCAGGGGACGCGCCAGCAGGTAGGCACCGCGCTCACCGGTGAGCGCTTTCGTCTCGACGAGTGTCCGCACGCTCTCTTCCAGGAAGAACGGGTTGCCTTCGGTCTGCGCGATGAGCACGCGCGTGAGCGGCTCGAGGCTGGCGTCGGATCCCAGCAACGCCGCGAGGAGCCGTTCGGCGCCGTCGGCTGGCAGGGGATCCAGCATAAGCTGCGCGTAGTACGTACGGCTCCCCCAGGCATGCTGATACTCAGGCCGGTAGTTCACGAGTAGCAGAAGTCGGTCGGCCGGGAGGCTCGCAACCAGCCCATCGAGCAGGGCCTGGGTCTCAGAGTCGATCCAGTGGAGGTCCTCGACGACGACCAGCAGCGGCTGGACCTGGCTTTCCCGGAGCAGGAGCTGCTTCACCGCGTCCAGCGTGCGCCGGCGCCGCTGGGGCGGATCGAGCGTCGACCACTGTAGATCATCGGTCGGCACGTCGAGGAGCGATAGGAGCGCAGATAAATGGCCTTCCAGCGCGCGATCCAGCGCCAAGAGCTTCCCCGTCAGCTTCTCGCGCACCGTGCGCGGCTCGTCGCGGTCTTCGATGCCGAAGTACCCCTTGAGGAGATCGACGATCGGCAAGTAGCTCGTCGCCTTGCCGTAGGAGACCGCACCGGCCTGGAGGACGAGCCAGCCGTGTGCGCGATGCGAGTGGGTGACCTCCCAGACTAGACGGGACTTGCCCACGCCGGGTTCCCCCACGGTGGCGATGACCTGCCCGTGACCCGCCGCGGTACGTTCGAGCGCCTGGCGGAGGACCTCGAACTCACTCTCCCGTCCGACGAACGGGGTGAGCCCTCGCGCGGCGGCGGTGTGCAACCGGGATCTGCGGGGGCCCGCGCCGATCATCTCGTAGACATCGACGGGCTGCTCCAGCCCCTTCACCGGCACCGGGCCGAGGGGCCTCACCTCGATATACCCCTCCGCCAGACGCAGCGTGTCCGCGGTGAGTCGGATCGTGCCAGGCGTGGCGAGCTGTTCCATCCGTGCGGCCAGGTGCGTCGTCTGGCCCACGGCGTTGTAGTCCATGCGGAGGTCACTGCCGATGGTGCCGACCACCACCTCACCCGAATTAAGCCCGACGCGGATCTGCACTTCGACGCCGTGTGCACGTCGAACCTTCTCGCTGTAGCGCCGCATCGCGGCCTGCATGTCGAGGGCCGCGTAGCAGGCCCGCACCGCGTGGTCCTCGTGGGCCAGCGGCGCCCCGAAGAGCGCCATGATCCCGTCGCCCGCGACCTGGTTGACGGTGCCCTCGTAGCGGTGGACCGCCTCCATCATGTGCTCGAGGACGGGGTCCAGGAGCGTCCGGGCCTCCTCGGGGTCGCGGTCCGCCAGCAGCTCCATCGAACCCTTCAGGTCGGCGAAGAGGATCGTGATCTGCTTCCGCTCGCCCTCGAGCGCGGCCTTCGACGTCAGGATGCGCGCCGCCAGATGCTTGGGGGTGTAGGCAACGGGGGGCGGAACTTGATCCGTAGCAGAGGCGGCGAGTTGCCCGCCGCACGACCGGCAGAAACTCTTCCCGGGGGAGACCTCGGCTGCGCAGTGCGGGCAGGCCCGGGCGAGCCGTGCGCCGCACTCCTCGCAGAACCTCGCGCCCCCGGGGTTCTCAGCCTGGCACCGTGGACACCGCATGGTGGCACCTCCAGAAGGATGGCAAGGATTAACACGCTTCTCGTCCTCGTGCCACAACCCATTCTCGCGAAGCTGGCACCGGCGCATGCGACTGCGCCTAGCCGCTTTGCTCAGATCCCGCCCGCTTCGCTCCTCTCACTCCGCAACCCCCTGCTCGCGGCCGCCGCGATCCGCCCCGTTCCGCCCCTCCGATGACGCGGTAGACGGGGCCCGGCACCGCGCGCACGGGCCCCACGGAGAGCGACGGCAACGGGCCGTGAGCAGAAATCTGGCCACAAGCGCGACTTCTACAATGACAATGCAGAGCCGGCGGAGCGTCGCGACGCGCGTCCCAGGAAGCCGATCATCTCGTCCACGCACGAGTCGGCAAATGCCGCATCATTTATGTGATGCGGAAGCTCTCGGATCACGCCGCCCGGCAAATGCCGTCCGAGCGTCTCGGCGAAGATTCGATCCGTATCCGGTTGCGCCCATGACCCACGCTCGTTGCCGGCGATGTCGTAGGTCTTGCGGCCGACGAGCTGACTCATTCCGCGGGTCGGGATCAAGACCCGGACCGGGCCTTTCGCCGCGCGCAAGCGCTCTCCGATCAAGGTCCCCAACGCCGCAAATTCCTCCGCGTTGGTGCGCATCAGCAGAATCTCGACGTTGTATTGGTAGAACTCCCGGTCGCGGTACTTGTCCGGCACCTGTCCGACCCACCAGTTGGTGAAATCGAGACAGCCCGGAACCACCACCTGCGGAAGTCCGATGGCGCCCGCGGCGGTGAGCCGTGACTCGCCCGCGCTATACACCCCGCCGGTGAGGAAATCGGTGAGCTCCGAAGTCGTGAGATCGATCACGCCGGCAAGCTCGCCGGATTGCGCGAGTTGCTCCAGTGCGCGGCCGCCTGGGCCGGAGGCATGGAAATGGATGACCTCGAAGCCTTCGGCCTCCAGCCGCTCCGTGATGCGATCGACCGCCGGCTGAGTATTGCCGAACGACGAGACGCCGATCAGCGGCACGCGCTCTGGCGAGCGGCACCCCGCTTTCGCTCTCGCCATGCCTGCGACCGCGTTGGCGGCGTTCGCCATCGCCGCACACGTGATGCGATTGAGCGAAATATCGCCGATGGTCGGAAACATCGCGATGTCGCTTTCAGCGACGTACCACTGCACGGCCGCGGTGGCTGCGACCGGAGTCACCATCACTTTCGGCAGCGATAGCGGGAGCGCTCGCATGATGGCGCAGGCCAGGGTCGCGCCATTGGCTCCGCCGACGCCGAGCACGCCCCGGATCTCGGTGCGCGCCAACTCGGCGCACATGATCCGCGTGCCCCCGGCGATCATGCCCCTGGCGGCATCGGCGCGCGACAACGTGGCGAGCGTCTCCCACGATGTGCCGGCCGCGTCTGCGACCGCGTCGCCTCTGACGTCGGCAAATTCATGGTCATGCGGGCGAAGCGACAGGTCGACGAGCCAGGGCACGGCGCCGGCTTCCTTGAGCGCCTCGCAGACGAAACGCGCCGCCTCGTGCTTGCTGTCGAGCGTGGCGAGGACCGCGACCTGAATCTGCTTCACCTAGCCCGCCTTCGGCAGCCTGATGCGCTTGAATTCCCGGGTCGCCTCCGTCACCGATTTCTCGACCGGGAATCGCTCGGCCGAAGAGCCTCCCACGTAGCCGTGCAGCCTGGGCTCCGACTCGAGGAACCGCTCGAAATCGGCCGGAGTCTCGATCCCGCCGCCGTGACAGGTGATGATCCGGTCGGGATATTCCCGCAATAACGCGTCGAGTACCGCGCTCGCGCGCGTGCGCGCGGCGTCCTCGCTCAGCACCGTCTTCGAACCGATGGTGCCGCCCGAGCTGTTGCCGAAATGGACGATGATATTGTCGACGCCGGCTTGCGCCATGGCGAGCGCATCTTCGGGCGAAGTGCAGAACGCCTTCGTGAAGAGGCCCATGCGCGATGCCTGCCCCAGCACCTCGACCTCGCGTGCGAAGCTCATCCCGGTTTCTTCCAGGGTGCTGCGGAAGTTTCCGTCGATGAGCGCCACGGTCGGGCAGTTCATCACGCCGTCATAGCCAGCGGCCGCGATTCTCTCGAGGAAACGGCCCATGTCGCGCGTGGGGTCGACGCAGAGCAGGCCGGCGATCAACGGACAATCGCGCACCACGTTGATCAGCGCGCGCTCGCCCAGTTCGAGCGTGAGCGCGTTGGCGTCGCA
>JAABRB010000024.1 GCA_011391185.1 Betaproteobacteria bacterium | reverse complement strand
TTCAAGCGCGCGCGCGCCGAAATCGGACGTTTCAAGAACGATTTCCGACGCGCTCGACGCGCGGTGATGAGCGCGCCGACGCGCCCGATCAACGCACCACCGCCGCGATCGCGTCGGCCGCGCGGTCGATGTTGCGTGAGTTGAGCGCGGCCACGCAGATGCGGCCGGTCTCGATCGCGTAGACGGAGAATTCCTCCCGGAGACGCACGACCTGCGCTTGCGTGAGACCCGAATAGGAGAACATGCCGCGCTGGCGCATGACGAAGCTGAAGTCCGACCCGGGCACGCGCGCATGAAGCCGCTCGACCAGTTCCTTGCGCATCGCGCGGATGCGCTCACGCATGGTGCCAAGCTCCCGCTCCCAGAGTGCACGGAGCTCGGGCGTCGTCAGGATCGCAGCCACGGCCTTTCCGCCGTGAGTCGGCGGATTGGAATAGTTGGTGCGTACGACGCGCTTCAATTGACTCAGGACACGGGTCGACTCCTCGCTCGAGGCAGTCGCGACGCTCAGTGCGCCGACCCGCTCGCCGTAAAGCGAAAAGGATTTGGAGAACGAGCTCGCAACGAAGACCGGGCTGCAGGCTTCCGCGAACTGCCGGACGACCGCGCCGTCGGAGTCGATGCCTTCGGCGAAGCCCTGGTAGGCGCTGTCGAGGATGGGGATGAGCCCGCGCGCCTTGACGATCGCGAGCACCTCGGCCCAGTGGCCGGCCTCGAGGTCTACGCCGGTGGGATTGTGGCAGCAGGCATGCAGCACGACGATGGTGCCCGCCGGCGCCTTGCCCAGTGCGGCAGCCATTCCCGCGAAATCGAGTCCATGCGTGGCAGCGTCGTAGTAAGGGTAGCTCTCCACCTGGAATCCGGCGCCTTCGAAGAGCGCCCGGTGGTTCTCCCAGCTCGGGTCGCTGATCAGCACTTTCGCATTCGGGCTGATCCGGCGCAGGAAATCCGCACCCACCTTGAGCGCGCCCGTACCGCCGAGCGCCTGGACAGTGACGCCACGGCCCTGTGTAACAACCGTCGAATTGGAGCCGAAGACGAGCCCCTCAACCGCCTTGTCGTAGACGGCGAGCCCGTCGATGGGCAGGTAGCTCCAGGGCGCGGCGTTCGCGAGAATTGCCTGGTCGGCGCGACGCACGCACTCGAGCAGCGGCACTTTCCCGGCATCGTCGGTGTACACGCCAACGCCGAGGTTGACCTTTTTCGGGTTGGTGTCGGCGTGGTAGGCCTCGGTAATGCCGAGGATCGGGTCGCGCGGCGCCATTTCGACGCTGGCAAGGAGGGAGGCAGTCATGGCGTGCGGTCCGGAGGACTTCGGGTTGGGCGGAAAATTGTGCGAATAACGGGGCGAATTCTACCTTTTCGGCGGAAAGCGGCGTGCTCGACGCGCAGGGGGTGCCCCAGACGCGCCGATGTGGGACCATTGCCGGTTTCACGTGCAATTGCAGCGCGTCGAACCGCGCCGCCCCAAGCGACCGAATCGTGACCAGTCCGGCAACCGTCCAAGCACCACAACCGCACGCCGACGTCCTGACGTTTCCGGGCAGCCCGTACCGGCTCCATCGGCCGTTTCTGCCCGCGGGCGACCAGCCCGCGGCGATCGAGAAGCTGGTCGAGGCGATCAATGACGGTCTGGCGTTCCAGACCCTGCTCGGCGTGACCGGATCGGGAAAGACGTACACGATGGCGAACGTCATCGCGCGGCTCGGCCGGCCGGCGCTGATCCTGGCGCCGAACAAGACCCTCGCCGCGCAGCTCTACTCCGAGATGCGCGAGTTCCTTCCCGAGAACGCCATCGAGTACTTCGTTTCGTACTACGACTACTACCAGCCCGAGGCCTACGTTCCGGCGCGCGACCTATACATCGAAAAGGACTCGAGCATCAACGAGCACATCGAGCAGATGCGCCTCTCGGCGACCAAGTCGCTGCTGGAGCGCGAAGACGCGGTCATTGTCGCGACCGTGTCCTGCATCTACGGCATCGGCGATCCGGTCGACTACCACGGCATGATTCTCCACCTGCGGGAGCGGGAACGCATCGCGCAACGCGATGCGATCGCGCGGCTGGTGGCGATGCAGTACGAGCGCTCCGAGTACGATTTCCGGCGCGGAACGTTTCGCGTCCGCGGCGACGTGCTCGATGTGTTTCCCGCCGAGCACTCGGAGACCGCCCTTCGGATCACGCTGGTCGACGACGAGGTCGACAGCCTCATGCTGTTCGACCCGCTTACCGGGCGCACCCACCAGCGCGTCGCGCGGTTCACGGTCTACCCTTCGAGCCACTACGTCACGCCGCGCAGCACGACCATGCGGGCGATCGAGGCGATCAAGTCGGAGCTCAGGAGCCGGATCGAATTCTTCGTGAAGGAAGGCAAGCTCGTCGAGGCCCAGCGCATCGAGCAGCGCACGCGCTTCGACCTCGAGATGCTCACCGAGATGGGTTTCTGCAAGGGAATCGAGAACTACTCCCGCCATCTTTCCGGGCGTGCCCCGGGCGAACCGCCGCCGACCTTGATCGACTATCTGCCGCCCGGCGCGCTGATGATCGTCGACGAGAGTCACGTGACCATTCCGCAGCTCGGCGGCATGTACCGTGGCGACCGCTCGCGCAAGGAGAACCTCGTGGACTACGGGTTCCGGCTGCCGTCCGCCCTGGATAACCGGCCGCTCAAGTTCGAGGAGTTCGAGGGCGTCATGCGACAGACGATCTTCGTCTCGGCCACGCCGGGCGATTACGCGCTGCAGCGATCCGGGCAGGTCGTCGAGCAGGTGGTGCGGCCGACCGGGCTTGTGGATCCGACTCTCGAAGTACGGCCGGCCTCGACGCAGGTCGATGATCTCCTGTCGGAAATAAATCTGCGCGTTGGATGCGACGAACGCGTGCTGGTCACGACGCTCACGAAGAAGATGGCCGAGGACCTGACCGAGTACCTGGGGGAGCACGGAGTCCGGGTCCGGTATCTGCACTCGGAAATCGAGACCGTCGAGCGTGTCGAGATCATTCGTGATCTGCGGCTCGGGGAATTCGACGTGCTGGTCGGCATCAATCTCCTGCGCGAGGGGCTCGACATTCCCGAGGTTTCGCTGGTGGCGATCCTGGATGCGGACAAGGAGGGATTTCTGCGCTCCGACCGGTCGCTCATCCAGACGATCGGCCGTGCGGCGCGCCACATCAACGGCAAGGCGATCCTCTACGCCGACCGGGTCACGGACTCCATGCGGCGCGCGATCGACGAGACCGATCGACGCCGTGCCAGGCAAACCGCTTTCAACCTGGAGCACGGCATCATTCCGAGCGGCGTGTCGAAGCGCATCAAGGACATCATCGACGGTGTGTACAACGCGGAGGATGTGCGGGACACCTTGAAGGCGGCAGAGGAGCAGGCGCGCTATGAGGCGATGAGCGAAAAGCAGCTCGGACGTGAGATCAAGCGCATCGAGAAGCAGATGCTCACGCATGCGCGCAATCTGGAGTTCGAGGAGGCGGCGCAGGCGCGCGACCGGCTCAGCGAGCTTCGGCAGCGCGCGTTCGGCGTGCGGCGCGAGCCTGCCCGCGCGCGTGGGGCAGGATGAGCGGCGCGATGCGAAGCGTTCTTTTCATCTGCACCGGCAACATCTGCAGGTCGCCGACGGCGGAAGGCGTATTCAGGAAGATGGTCGCCGACGCCGGGCTCGGGGAGCACATCCGCGTGGACTCGGCCGGGACGCACGGCTATCACGTCGGCGATCCGCCCGACACCCGGTCGCAGGCGGCCGCGCGCGCCCGGGGTTATGACCTTTCCAAGTTGCGGGCGCGGCGGCTCGACAGCAGCGATTTCTCGGCGTTCGACCAGATCCTCGCCATGGATCGCGATCACCACGAGATTCTGGTGCGACTTGCGCCAGCGGCCGCGCGCGCCAGGATCGGAATGCTGCTGACGTATGCGCGCCGCGCGAAGACGCTGGACGTCCCCGACCCCTATTACGGCGGGCCGGACGGTTTTACGCTGGTGCTGGACCTGATCGAGGACGCCGCGGAAGGCCTGCTCGCATCGTTGCGAGGCGAGCAGGCCGGACGCAACTCAGACTGAAGTCGGGTCTTTTTCCTTGCGGGTCTCGACTTGCTGGAGCGGTGCGTCGACGTCCGGGGGCGGCGGGCGGCGCTCACGGGGCTCGCGCGGCGCATCCGGGTTCTCCTCCGCGACCGGCGCCGCGGCGTGTGCCTTGGCGGCGCTGGTTTCGACCCGAACCAGACCACTCTGCCGCAGTGATTCATCCAGGCTGGGCTGCGGCGCGGCGGGTACGACGATCGCGGCCGGCGCGGGGGGCGGCGGCGCTGCGACCTCAACCGCTGCTGCAGGCACGGTCGGCTCGATTGCGGGCGTCTCGCGCATCACCGGAGGCGGGGCAATGTACTGCGGCTCCATCGACGTGCGCTCGAGCGCACTCGGTGCGGCAGCCATCGGGTCCGCAGGCTGAGACACGCTTTCCATTGCTGCGTTGACTTCCGCCGTGGCAGGAAGCGCAACTTCGGCTGCGAAAGCGGAACGCTCGGCGTTCGGCACGAGCTCCGGGATGGCGCGCGCCGGCTGCGTGTCATGCAGTAGCGCGTCGGCCGCCATTCCGGCGACTACCGCCGACGATGCGTCGCGATGCTCGGCTCCGCCGTCCTGCTGCTGAGCGCGTTCGGGGCGATCTCCGCTACCGCCACGCCCGCGACGCCGCCGCCGTCCACCGCGGCGCTCGCCTTCCGCGCTTGCCGCTTCGGGAGCACCGGCGGGCGTTGCCAGGGCGGATTGCTGAGGTTGTTGCGGTTGCTGCGCTTCCTGTTCCGGCCGTCTCTGACGCTCCTCACGGCGCGGATCGCGCTGCGATCGGTCACCCTGGTCGGCGCGCTGCTCGCGCCGGACCTGGTCGCCCTGCGGGCGGTCGCGTCGTTCGCCGCGGTCACCACGATCACCGCGGTCACCACGCTCACCGCGATCACCGCGGTTGCCGCGATCGCGTTGGCCGCGATCCCCGGAGCGGCCACCTTGCGGGCGACCTTCCTGGCGATCACGACGCTGATGCCGATCGCGGTGCTCCCGGCGCGGTTCCGTCCCGGCCGGGCGGCTGGCGCTCGCTGCCGGGGCCGGCGGTTTGGCGGCCTGGCGGAACCAGCCGAAGATTCGATCGATGATGCCGGCAGTCGCCGGTGCCTGTGCGGCAACTGGTGCGGGTGCCCGCGGCACCGGCATCGGTGCCGGCTGCTCCGGGGTGATGCTCTTTACAACGGCCTCGGGGCGCGCCGGCTTGGCCTCCGACGCCAGGAGCTTCTTCTCCTCCTCGGCCGGCGCTTCCACCATCTTGTAGCTCGGCGGGAGCACGCCTTCCTGGTTCAGGTCGTCGTGGCGCAACCGCTCGATGCGGTAATTCGGCGTCTCGAGGTTGATGTTCGGCAGCATCACGATATTGACCTTGAGCCGCGCCTCGAGCGCGTGAATCTCGTCGCGCTTCTCGTTCAGCAGGTAGGTCGCCACGTCGACGGGCACCTGTACGTGCACCGCGGCGCTGTTCTCCTTCATCGCCTCCTCCTGCATGATGCGCAGGATGTGCAGCGCGGAGGATTCGATCGAGCGCACGTGGCCGGTGCCGTTGCAGCGCGGACAAGCCTGGTGGCTCGTTTCCCCGAGGCTCGGGCGCAGCCGCTGGCGTGACAGCTCCATCAGGCCGAATCGCGAGATCTTGCCCATCTGCACCCGCGCCCGGTCGTGATGCAGCGCGTCGCGCAGCCGGTTCTCGACCTCGCGCTGATTGCGCTGGTTTTCCATGTCGATGAAGTCGATCACGATGAGGCCGCCAAGATCGCGCAGCCGCAGCTGGCGCGCGATCTCGTCGGCGGCCTCGACGTTGGTGCGCAGCGCGGTTTCCTCGATGTCCGAACCCTTCGTTGCGCGCGCCGAGTTCACGTCGACGGACACGAGCGCTTCCGTATGGTCGATCACGATAGCGCCTCCGGAGGGGAGGGTGACCTGGCGCGAGTAGGCGGTTTCGATCTGATGCTCGATCTGGAAGCGCGAGAAGAGCGGCACATCGTCGTGGTAGCGCTTGACCCGCTGCACGTTGTCGGGCATCACGTTGCCCATGAACGCGACGGTCTGCTCGTGAATCGAATCCGTGTCGATCAGGATCTCGCCGATGTCGGGCTGAAAGTAGTCGCGGATCGCGCGGATAACCAGGCTCGACTCCTGGTAGATGAGGAAGGGCGCCGGATTGGCACGATCGCCGACCCGCAACTTGGTGCCGCGGGCAGCCGCTTCCTCGACCTCGGCATCGCTCCAGCGATGCGGCTCCGCCGCCTCGACGACCTTTTCCCAGAGCTTGTGGAGGTAGGTGAGGTCCCACGCCAGCTCCTCGGCGCTCCGGCCGATGCCGGCGGTTCGCCCGATGATGCTCATGCCCTGCGGAACATCGAGCTGATCCATCGCCTCGCGCAGCTCGTTGCGCTCTTCGCCTTCGATGCGGCGCGATACGCCCCCGCCGCGGGGGTTGTTGGGCATCAGGACGAGGTAGCGTCCGGCGAGACTGACGAACGTGGTGAGCGCAGCGCCCTTGGTGCCGCGCTCGTCCTTCTCGACCTGGAGGAGGACTTCGGTCCCTTCAGCGACGGCCTCCTGGATTCGGGCGCGGCCCGGATCCACGGACGACCTGAAATAGCTGCGGGAGATCTCCTTGAAGGGCAGGAACCCGTGGCGCTCGGCGCCGTAGTCGACAAAAGCTGCTTCGAGACTGGGTTCGACCCGGGTGATGATTCCTTTGTAGATATTGCCCTTGCGTTGTTCTTTGCTGGCCGATTCGATGTCGAGATCGATGAGCTTCTGACCATCGACAATCGCAACACGGAGTTCCTCGGCCTGTGTTGCGTTAAACAGCATGCGTTTCATCTAGTTCTTCTCCTGCGCCCAGGCAGGACAAACCAACGCCGCCGAAGTTTTGCTCTTCAGGTTTGCATGTTCGCCATCATTCCGGAGTGGATCACGGAGGGAGGTCTGGTTTGTCGTCGAAGCCCCGTTGGTGTCAGATCGCCGGAGCCTTGGGTTCTGCCGCTGTGTCTAGCGCGCTAATCCAATTTAACATCGCTACTTTTGGTGAGCGAAACGACCCGTTGAAGGACGCCGCGTGCGGAGCACCGGCCCCCTTCGCAGCATTCGAGTCGGAACGACCTGGCGGCGCGGGCGCCTGGAACGATTCAGTGGCACGCCTCTGGAGCGTGACAAAACGATTCAAGGTCACCACACGGCCGCTGTCCCGGATTCCGAAGGCAGCCGGCGGAGTATAAGGAGAATGAAGGAGTTAGGCAACGCAAGGGTGCACATCCTGGTTCTGGACGACGACCGGGCCGGCCAACGTGTGGACAATTTCCTGTTGCGCGAGCTGAAAGGCGTGCCGCGCAGCCACGTGTATCGGCTGGTCAGGTCGGGTGAGGTCCGGGTGAACAGCCGCAGGGTGGATGTGACGTACCGCCTTCAGCCGGGCGACCGGATCCGGCTCCCGCCCGTGCGAAGGGCCACCGACGCCCCACGGCACCGGGCGGTGCGGCCGGCCGAGTTCCCCGTGATCCACGAGGACGATGCCCTGCTGGTGATCGACAAGCCCGCGGGTGTGGCCGTTCACGGCGGCAGCGGCGTGAGCTCCGGGGTGATCGAGCAACTGCGCGCCGCCCGTCCCGACGCGCGATTTCTGGAGCTCGTCCACCGGATCGACCGGGACACCTCCGGGCTCCTCATGATTGCCAAGAAGCGCGCGGCGCTGCTGGTATTGCATCGGGCATTGCGGGACGGAACCGTGGACAAGCGGTATCTTGTCCTGGTGAAAGGCCGCTGGAGTCGTGCGTCGCGGGACGTCACGCTGCCGCTGCGCAAGTACGTGACCGCGGCGGGGGAGCGTCGGGTCAGCGTCGATCCGGCGGGCCGCGAATCGCGCACGCGATTCGAACTGGTCGAGCGCGTCGGGCCTTACAGCCTGCTCGCCGCCCACATCGAGACCGGGCGGACCCATCAGATCCGGGTCCAGCTGGCGGAGCTGGGATTCCCGATCGTCGGGGACGACAAGTACGGCGACTTCGATCTGAACAAGTCGCTCGTCAAGCAAGGGGCGCGGCGCATGTTCCTGCACGCCGGGCAGCTCACGTTCGTCCATCCGCGCACGGGCGACCGGCTGGATCTGGTTGCGCCGTTGCCCGTTGATATGCAGGGCTTTCTCGACCGGATTCGAGCGGATGCGGCCCATGCCGAAGCGCTTTGAAGTGCTCGTCTTCGACTGGGACGGAACGCTGATCGATTCCGCGGGTGCCATCGCTGCCTGTATTCAGGAGGCGGCCCGGGATCTCGGACTCCCGGTGCCCGACGACGAGCGTGCCCGGCATGTGATCGGGCTCGGTCTCGCCGACGCGCTGGCGTACGCGGTGCCGGACCTGCCGGTATCCGAGCACGGTCGCATGGCCGAGCGCTATCGGCATCACTTTCTCGCGCGCGACGCTGATCTGCCTCTGTTTGCGGGCACGCGGGAACTTCTGGAGAGCCTCCGCGCTCGCGGGCACCGGTTGGCGATCGCCACCGGCAAGAGCCGTGGCGGGCTGGCGCGTGCGCTCGAGCATCTGGAGCTGGGCGCGCTGTTCGAAGCGACGCGCTGCGCGGACCAGTGCGCATCGAAGCCGGCGCCCGACATGCTGTTCGAGTTGATGAATGAGCTTGCCACGGACCGCGAGCACATGCTGATGATCGGCGACACAGCGCACGACCTCGCGATGGCGGCGAACGCCGGGGTGGCCGCGGTGGCGGTCGGCTACGGCGCCCATCCGCCCGCCCAGCTGGAGGCGATGGGACCATTGGCGCTAGCCAGATCCACTGCGGAGCTTGCGGCATGGCTGGACGAACACGCGTAATCTGCGCCTCTGTCGCGCTCGTAGAGGGCGGCGATGGCGTGCGGTTCGAAATCGAGCGCGCGGGAGCGCGCGTGAGTGCGTTCGCCATCCGGAACGAAGGCACGGTCCACGCGTATCTCAACCGCTGCGCGCACGTCGGTGTGGAATTGGACTGGCAGCCGGGCAAGTTCTTCGATTCCGACGGGCTCGTTTTGATATGCTCCTCGCATGGCGCGATCTACGGTCCCGCCACCGGCGTATGCCTCGGTGGGCCGTGCAACGGCGGCGGGCTGGAGAAGCTTTCCGTCGAGGAGCGTGACGGTGGGGTATTGTTGAAGGAATGAACCTGTGACAGAAAACGGTAACGACGGTAACGGTAACGACGGTAACAAGTGGGAGCGCGACGTGCTGGAGAAGCTCGCCTTCGCCGCGTTCAAGGAACAGCGGCGGGCGAGGCGCTGGGGCATCTTCTTCAAGGTCCTCGGGTTCGCGTACCTGACCTTCGTGCTCGTGATGGTGTTCGACTGGCCCGGCGAGGACGGATTGGGCAAAGGCAAGCACAGCGCGCTGGTGGACATCACCGGGGTCATCCAGGCCAAGGGCAACGCGAGTGCGGACAACGTGACCGCGGCGCTGCAGGGGGCGTTCAAGGACAAGAACACGCAAGGCGTGATCCTGCGTGTCAACAGTCCGGGCGGCAGCCCGGTGCAGGCCGGAATCATCTACGACGAGATCGGCCGGCTGCGCGCCAAGTATCCGAATGTCCCGATGTACGCGGTCGTCGAGGATATCTGCGCGTCGGGCGGCTACTACGTCGCGTCCGCGGCAGACAAAATTTACGTCGACAAGGCGAGCATCGTGGGGTCCATCGGGGTGATCATGGATCAGTTCGGATTCACGGACACCATGCAGAAGCTCGGTGTGGAACGGCGCGTGCTCACCGCCGGCGAAAACAAGGCGTTCCTGGATCCGTTCTCGCCACTGAATCCCGATGATGTCAAGCACGCCCAGAGCCTTCTGAACGACATTCACCGGCAGTTCATCGAAGTCGTGAAGAAGGGACGCGGCACGCGTCTCAAGGAGTCGCCGGAAATATTCTCGGGCCTGTTCTGGACCGGAAGCAAGAGCATCGAGCTCGGCCTGACGGACGGGTATGGCAGCGTCGACAGCGTCGCACGCGACGTCATCAAGGCCGATCAGATCGTCGACTACACCCGCAAGGACAACGTCGCCGAGCGGCTGGCCAGGCGCTTCGGCGCGGCCTTTGCCGACGCGTTCGGCTTTTCCACGGAGTCGCGCGGCCCGCGGTTACGCTGAGGCGAGCAGCAGAAAGACAGTCGGGCGCTTGCCGATCGTCACCGGCAGGCGGCGCCATTCCCCGACCGTCGCGGTGCGCACCGACTCCGTGGCGAGCGTGAGATCGGTCGCGAGGCAGACCAGCGTGTCCGGATCGCAAGTGTTGAGCAGCGCGGACATGAGCCGATCGTTCCGGTAGGGCGTCTCGATGAAGATCTGCGTCTGGCGCAGCTTGCGCGACTCGGCTTGGTGTTCCCGCAGCCGTTGCGAGAGCGGGCTTCTCTCGACCGGCAGATAGCCATGAAACGCGAATCGCTGCCCGTCCAGGCCGGAGGCCATCAGGGCGAGCAGCACGGCTGACGGACCTACCAGAGGGGCGACGCGCAATCCGCGCGCATGCGCCAGGTGAATCAATGCGGCGCCCGGATCGGCTACCGCCGGTGCGCCGGCTTCCGAGAGTAGTCCGCCGTCCTCCGCGTCGAGCGGCTGCAGCAACGACCCGAGCGCCTCCGGCGGCGTGTGCTCGTCCAGCGTCGCGATCCGCGCCTCGGAAACGGGGCAGCCGAGATCGATCTGTTTCAGGAATGCCCGCGCGGTGCGCGGGCGCTCGGCGATGAAGTACCGCAATGTCCGCACGCGCGCCTGCACGCCCGCCGGCAGGATGTCGCTGGCCTCGGCCGGACCGAGTGCAGTCGGAATCAGGTATAGCGTGCCCGCCACAGCTAGAGAATCTCGTAGCCGTGCTCTGCGAGGAGATCGACGAGCGCAATGAGCGGCAATCCGATCAGCGCGTTCGGATCATCGCCCGCCATGCGCCGGATCAGGGCGATGCCCAGCCCGTCGGCCTTCGCGCTGCCCGCGCAGTCGTAGGGCTGCTCGATACGCAGATAGTCCTCCAGTTGCCGGTCGCTGAAGCTGCGAAACTCGACTGTATAGCGAACGGTCCGCGCGACGGTCTTCGCGGTCGCCTCGCAATGCACCGCGAGCGCCGTGAGAAACTCGATGCGCCGGCCGCGCATGCGCCGCAATTGGGCGACCGCGCGCTCATGGATCTCCGGCTTGGAGAGGGCTTCGCCGTCGAGCGCCGCCACCTGATCCGATCCGATCACGAGCGCCGTGGGGTGCGCTTTACCCACAGCCTGTGCCTTGGCAATCGCCAGGCGGTGGGTCAAATTGGCGGGCGACTCCCCCGGGAGGGGCGTCTCGTCGACACCGGGTGCGACAACGTCAAACGGGACGCGCAGGCGTTCCAGCAGCTTGCGCCGGTATGGGGAGGTCGATGCAAGCACCAATCGGGGTCTGGAGCGGGGGTCGTTCATGGTCGGCGCGCGCACCGCAAATCGGCGCTACCTCTATGTTTTTTTTGACAGAGTGGCCCGAAAATCATATCATGCCGCCCCTATGTCGCGATGCGGCGTCATCGACGGGCTGGAGTTTGCCCGCACCGGCGCGACGCTCGCAGGAGCGCTGGAACTTGCCGATCTGCCCCGGCTCTCCGAGCTGGGCTGCAGCATCGCCCGGATCCGCTACGCGGTCCGGGGCGGAGCGACGGCGCAGGGAAGGCCGGGCCTGCATATCGAGGCGACGGGCATGCTGGAGCTTGCGTGCCAGCGCTGCCTCGGTACGGTGGCGGTGCCGGTGGCGGCGAGCGCCGAGCTGGAGCTCTCGGAGTCGCAGCGGGTAGTGGATCTCGCGGACGACGACATCGACCGGGTACTGGCGAGCCGGTCGATGTCGGTGGCCGCTTTGGTGGAGGACGAGGTGATCCTCGCGCTCCCGATGGTGCCGACGCACGCGCAGTGCCCGGCAGGGGCGGGGGATTCGGGTGGCGATCGTGCGTCGCCTTTCGCCGCCCTGGCGGCATTGCGAACTGGCCGGACGAAGAGCTGATCGCTCCCGGCGCTTGAATGACTACTTGAGGAGCATCCGAAATGGCTGTTCAGCAGAACAAGAAATCCGCATCCCGCCGCGATATGCGCCGGTCCCATGACGCCCTCAGCACGCCGGCGCTTGCGCTCGAGCCCTCCACGGGCGAGGTGCACCTTCGGCACCACGTGAGCCCGAGCGGTTTTTACCGCGGGAAGAAAGTCATCAAGTCGAAGAGCGAGTAGTCGGCCCAGACCGACGCGGGGCCGCCGCGCATCCTGGCCGTGGGAGATACCGAAGGCGCCGTGCCTGCTGCGGAGCGCGGCCGCGCAGACCCGTGACCAGACCCGTCACGCTCGCAATCGACTGCATGGGCGGTGATCACGGGCCGAAGATCACCGTGCCCGCGGCGCTCGCGTTTCTCGACGCCCATCCGGACGACCGGCTCATCCTCGTGGGCCTCCGGGCGTCGATCGACGAAGAACTGCAGCGCCGAAACGCAGTGCGCAGCACGCGACTGAGCGTGCATCACGCCGCCGAGGTGGTTGCGATGGACGAGCCGCCGCGCCAGGCGTTGCGCAGCAAGAAGGATTCGTCGATGCGCGTCGTGGCGAACCTCGTGAAGAACGGCGCCGCAGATGCCTGTGTCAGCGCGGGCAATACCGGGGCGCTGATGGCGATCTCGCGATTCGTGCTGAAAACCCTGCCCGGAATCGACCGCCCCGCAATCGTATCGGTGCTTCCCAGCATGAAGGGCAGCACATACATGCTGGACCTTGGCGCAAACGTCGATTGCACGCCCGAGAATCTGCTTCAGTTCGCCGTGATGGGCGCGTCGCTCGTGGCGGCGGTCGAGCAGAAGGAGCGCCCGAGCGTCGGGTTGCTCAATATCGGGGAGGAGGCCATCAAAGGCAACGAAGTCGTCAAGCAGGCAGGGGAACTGCTGCGGGCGAGCGGACTGAACTTCATCGGCAATGTCGAGGGCGACGGAATCTACCGCGGCGCGGCGGATGTCATCGTCTGCGACGGCTTCGTCGGGAACGTCGCGCTCAAGACCTCGGAAGGGCTCGCGCAGATGCTCGGCAGCTTTCTGCGTGAGGAGTTCACGCGCAGCCTGTTCGCCAAGGTGATCGCGGTGATCGCCCTGCCCGTGATCACGCGCTTCCGACGGAGGGTCGACCATCGCCGCTACAATGGGGCGACCCTGCTCGGTCTGCGCGGCATCGTCGTCAAGAGCCATGGATCGGCGGACAGCTATGCATTTCAGCGCGCGCTGGAGCGGGCGGCAGAGGAGGTCCGGCACGACGTCCTGGCGCGAATTGTCGGAACGACGCAGCCCGGAGGCGCGGAGGCCGCAGCGTGATCTACACACGGATCGTCGGCACCGGAAGCTACCTTCCGCCGAACCTGGTCACCAACGACGCCCTGGCCCGGCGGATCGATACATCGGACGAATGGATCGTCACGCGCACCGGAATCCGGCAGCGGTACATCGCGAATCCGGATCAGACGGCGAGCGACCTCGCAGTGGAGGCCAGTGCGGCGGCTCTTGCGGCGGCCGGTGTCGACGCCGGAGCGCTGGACCTCATCATCGTTGCGACGTCGACACCGGATTTCGTGTTCCCGAGCACGGCGTGCCTGGTTCAGGCGCGGCTTGGCGCAAAGGGATGCGCGGCATTCGATATCCAGGCGGTCTGCAGCGGCTTCGTCTACGCGCTTGCGCTTGCGGACAGTCTCGTCCGCGCCGGGCAGGCGCGCTCGGCGCTGGTCATTGGCAGCGAGGTGTTCTCGCGAATCCTCGATTGGAGCGATCGCAGCACCTGCGTCCTGTTCGGCGACGGTGCGGGCGCGGTCGTCCTGCGCGCGGACTCGCGCCCGGGCGTGCTCGGGTCGGTCCTGCACGCGGACGGCAGCCAGGCGGGGATCCTCTCGACACCGGGAAACGTGTCCGGGGGATCGGTGATCGGCGTCCCGTTCCTCAGGATGGATGGCCAGGCCGTGTTCAAGCTCGCGGTAAAGGTCCTGGACGAGGTCGCGCGCGAGACGGTCACGCGATGCGGCCTGGCGCTGACGGACATCGACTGGCTGATTCCGCACCAGGCGAACCTTCGTATCCTCGAGGCGACCGCAAAGCGGCTGAAGATTCCCCGCGAGCGGCTCGTCGTCACCGTCGATCGCCATGCGAATACGTCGGCGGCATCGGTCCCGCTCGCACTCGACCTGGCGGTGCGCGACGGGCGCATTCGCGCCGGTCAGCGCGTCCTGATGCAAGGCGTCGGAGGCGGGTTCACGTGGGGCGCGACGCTGGTGGAGATGTAGCGCAACGGAAAGCAATTCGCAATTCGGAGAGGGACGCAATGAAGTTCGCGATGGTTTTCCCCGGTCAGGGCTCGCAGTCCGTCGGCATGCTGCAGGGCTATGGGGACTCGGCCGAAGTGCGCGAAGTGCTGGCGACCGCATCCGATGTTCTCAAGCAGGACATCGGCAAGCTGATCGCGGAGGGGCCGATCGAGGAACTCAACCAGACGGTAAACACCCAGCCGGTGATGCTCACGGCAGGCGTCGCGGCGTATCGGGTCTGGCGGGCGCTGGGCGGACCGGAACCCGAGCTGGTCGCCGGGCACAGCCTGGGAGAATACACGGCGCTCGTCGTGGCGGACGCCATCGACTTCGCCGCCGCGCTGCCGCTGGTTCGCGTTCGCGCGCAGGCCATGCAGGATGCCGTGCCGCAGGGCGCAGGCGCGATGGCGGCGATACTCGGTCTCGACGACGATGCAGTCCGCGCAGCATGCGCCGAGGCATCCGAGGGGCAGGTCGTCGAGCCCGTGAATTACAACGCCCCGAACCAGGTGGTGATCGCCGGGCACGCGTCCGCGGTGCAACGCGCGATCGCGGCGGCCAAGGCGCGTGGCGCAAAACGCACTGTCACCCTTCCCGTGAGCGCGCCGTTCCATTCATCCCTGCTCGCGCCGGCGGCGGCCCGGCTTCGCGAGGCGCTGGCGGGCGTTGCGGTGCGTCCCCCGCGGATACCGGTGCTGCATAACGTGGACGTCAAGACCTACGACAAACCGGACCAGGTGCGTGATGCATTGGTGCGGCAGGCGAACCACCCGGTTCGCTGGGTGGAGACGATTCGCACCATGGCCGCCGATGGCGTGACTTGCATCGCGGAGTGCGGTCCCGGCAAGGTGCTGGCCCCGCTCGTCAAGCGCATTGCCGACGGCGTCGAAGGCGTTCCGCTGACCGACCGTGACAGCATCGAGGCGGCCATCGCCCGAGTGAAGGGAGGCTGAAGTGCTGAACGGACAGGTAGCGCTGGTGACCGGCGCGACGCGCGGGATCGGCCGATCGATTGCCCTGGCCCTCGGCAGGGCCGGCGCAACCGTGGTCGGCACCGGAACGACCGATGCCGGTGCGGCCGCGATCAGCGACGCCCTGGTCCAGGCGAGCGTGCGAGGGCGGGGGGCCGTGCTGAACGTCACGGACGCACAATCCGTAGACCGATTGCTTGGCGAGGTCGAGAAGGAGTTCGGCGCCGTGGCGATTCTGGTCAACAACGCGGGCATTACGCGGGACAACCTCCTGTTGCGCATGAAGGACGCTGAGTGGGACGCGGTCATCGACACGAATCTGAAATCCGTGTTCCGCCTGTCGCGCGCCGTCCTGCGGGGAATGATGAAAGCCCGCGCCGGCAGGATCATCAACATCACATCGGTGGTCGGGGCAAGCGGCAACGCGGGCCAGGTGAACTATTCGGCCGCCAAGGCGGGCATCGCCGGGCTCGCTCGTTCGCTGGGACGCGAGATCGGGAGCCGGGGCATCACGGTGAACTGCGTCGCGCCGGGCTTCATCGACACCGACATGACCCAGGCCTTGCCCGAGGCGACCCGGGCCGCGCTGCTCGGTCAGATTCCGCTCGGTCGCCTGGGTCGGCCCGAGGATATCGCGGCCGCCGTGGTGTTCCTCGCCTCGCCCGATGCGGGCTATATCACCGGCGCCACGCTCCACGTCAACGGCGGAATGTACATGGAGTAGCGTGGCATCGAGCAATGATCCAGCGGAGACTTCGATGCGGGCAGCGAGCGTGCAGGACAAACCCCGGAATTACGAACAAAGGGGGAGACCCCTTTTCCTTGTATATCCCCCAATCGGAACAAGGGGCGTGCCCCTTGTCCTTGTATATCCCCGTGCACGCACGCGGCGTCACTGGACACGTTGCTAGGTGATGTCCCGACTGCTGCGGAGCGGCGGGGCGATTCTGCTAGAATTGCGCCGCTCGGAGCAGCCCGCGCACGGCAGGCTGGCAAAAAAAGGGGAAGGAGTCAGCATGGAAAATGTCGATCAACGAGTCAAGAAGATCGTCGCCGAGCAACTCGGCGTGAACGAATCTGAAATCAAGAACGAGTCGCGGTTCGTCGATGATCTCGGCGCGGACTCGCTCGACACCGTGGAGCTCGTCATGGCCCTCGAGGAGGAGTTCGAGATTGAGATTCCCGACGAGGAGGCCGAGAAGATCACCACTGTTCAGCAGGCCATCGATTACATCGTTTCTCATGCCAAGAAGGCCTGAGCGACCCGCCGCCTGATCCGCCTCCCCGCCGTCACCGGGAATATCAGGGTTGTCGCGCCGCCGCGTAGTCGTCACCGGAGTCGGCCTCGTCTGCCCGGTCGGCAATACCGTCGAGACGGCATGGAGCGCGATACTTGCCGGGACGTCGGGGATCGCGCGCATCACGCATTTCGACCCTGCGACGTTTCCCAGCCGGATCGCGGGCGAGGTAAAAGGATTCGACCCCACCGCGTACCTGGGCCCCAAGGAATTGCGGCGGTTCGACAAGTTCATCCACTACGGCATTGCCGCGGCGCTGCAGGCCGCGCGTGATTCAGGGCTGGACTTTGCAAAGATCGACCTGGAGCGGGCCGGCGCCAACATCGGCTCCGGAATCGGCGGTCTGCCGCTGATCGAGGCCACCGGCCGCGACTACGATGCCGGCGGCGTACGCAAGATTTCGCCGTTCTTCGTTCCGGGGTCCATCATCAACATGATCGCCGGTCAACTGTCGATCATGCTGGGCCTGAAGGGCCCCAATCTGGCGATGGTGACGGCGTGCACGACGAGTGCCCATTCGATCGGGGACGCCGGCCGGTTGATCGAATACGGGGACGCCGATGTGATGATTGCCGGTGGCTCGGAGGCGACCATTTCCCCGCTTGGCGTCGGAGGATTCTGCGCCGCCCGGGCACTCTCCACGCGCAATGACGACCCGGCGACGGCGAGTCGCCCCTGGGACAAGGGACGCGACGGTTTTGTGCTGGGCGAAGGGGCGGGGTGCGTGGTCCTCGAGGAGTACGAGCATGCCCGGAAGCGCGGCGCGCGAATTTACGCCGAGCTCGCGGGCTACGGAATGAGCGCCGACGCGTTTCACATCACCCAGCCTGCGGAAGACGGCGAGGGCGCGGCGCGATGCATGGCGAATGCACTCCGGAACGCCCGCCTCAACACCGACCAGGTCGACTACATCAACGCGCACGGGACATCGACGCAACTCGGCGATATCGCCGAGACGGTGGCCGTGAAGCGCTGCTTCGGCGATCATGCCGGGCGCCTCGCGCTGAGCTCGACGAAATCCATGACCGGTCATCTGCTGGGCGCTGCGGGCGGCGTCGAGGCGATATTCTCCGCGCTCGCGATCCACCATCAGGTGGCGCCGCCCACGGCCAACCTCGTCGACCAGGACGACGCGTGTGACCTGGACTACGTGCCGCGGGAGGCGCGACCGATGCCGATTCGCGCCGCGCTTTCCAATTCGTTCGGATTCGGCGGCACGAACGGAACGCTGATCTTCACCCGGGTCTGATCACCCCGTTACCCGTGCTGATCCGTCCATCACCCCTGGGCGCCGTGCTGGTGGGCGCCATCCATGCGTTGGCGGTATTCGCAGCGTACGTTTCACTGCCCGCATCGGCGGCCCTGATCTGTGCGACCGGAATTGTGCTCTCGGCCGGTGTGCAGGGGGGCAGGTTGCTGCATTGGTCGCGCCGATCCGTGCGCGAGCTCACGCTTCAGCCGGACGGAAGTGCTGCCTGGCGGGACGGTGACGGCGCGTGGCACGTTGCCGGCGAAGTGACGGGAGGCGTGCTTGCGCCCTGGCTGATGGTGATCGGACTGAAGGCGGCGGGCCGGAGCCTGCAGTCGCTGCTGTTGCTACCCGATGCCGCGGCTGCCGAGGCGCGCCGCGAACTGCGGGTCTGGCTGCGATGGCGGCCGCAGCCGGGCCACCCGGCGGGAATCGGTGTGATCCATGCCATGTGGAAACCGAAAGACCCTGGAACGAACTGAACTAATTGAGTTGCTTCATGTCATTACGACCGAGGTCGTGTGCGGTGCCGGCGATTGCGGCCGCGCTCCGACAGATCGGGACTAAACGCCTGAATCAGCATGCGTTTGCCCGACGTGGGGCGGCGGATGCGTGATCGCGAGATCGATCAGCAGCTCGTGGAGCGCGCGCAGCGCGGCGACAAGCAGGCGTTCGGACTGCTCGTCGTCAAGTATCAGCGCAAGCTTTCGCGGTTGCTGTCGAGGTTCATCCGGGACCCCGCGGAAGTGG
>JAABRB010000235.1 GCA_011391185.1 Betaproteobacteria bacterium | reverse complement strand
GATGGTCGCGCTGGCGAGCAGTGACAGGATGAACAGGTCGGCACGCACGACGCGGAAGGGCGAATTGCCCTCGGCGGCGACGTCGACGCGGATGAAGAACCAGAACCAGTAGCCGCCGACGCAGACCATCAGGCCGCCGAGCCACCAGAGTTGCGGCAGCAGGGCCGGTGCGGGCGTCGCCGGCGTCGGGTAGGCGAACACCATGATGGCGGTCGCGAGGACGTAGAGGATGAACCCGTACATGCCCAGCAGGTGGGCGATGCGGCGGCGGGCGTTGCAGAACTCGCCGGAGGCCAGCACGTCGACGAGGCCGGTCTTGACGGCGATCGACAGCAACTCGCCGCCGCCCGGCTGCGTCGTGCCCTTGCGCTTCGATTTCCGCCAGTTGGCGAAGAAGTACTTCGCGCTGCCCTTGTGCACGACGTCGAACAGCGTCCCCGCCACGACCAGGAGAATCATGACGACGACATAGGCCTGCATGACGGCAGGCGAGACGGACGCCGACAGCGCGGCAAACGGATTGCTGGTGAACATTGCAGGTTTCCTCCCCGTGCTCGCCCGCATTCTACGGGCAACATGCGCGCGCTCGCCTACAGGTTCGCTATGCGCTTATAGAGACGTTGAATGCGCATGGCCGAGCTCGCGAAGCTCGAAGCGCATCGCCGCGAGGTCGGCCAGCGCCCAGGTCGCGGGCGCCGCGAGACCGGCCACCGTGCCGGGATTGACGAGCCACGAATCCGTGTCCTGAACGGTCCTCACCTTGCGCACCTCGCCCCGGTGCGAATGGCCGCAGCAGACCAGGTCCCACTGCCCGGTGCATGCCATGGCGTAGCCATAGTCCTCGTAGTGCACGACGAACACGCGCCGCCCGCCGAGCTCGAGGCGCGCGTCCGCGCCGTGGTACTGGAGCAGGCCGCCGCTCGCGCGCGACTGCCGATGCAGGGCCTGCGTGTCGCCGACGTTGTTGCCGTGGATCAGGTGCATCGGCAGCCCCTCCGCCAGGGCGGGCTTCACCGTCTGCGCGCCGATGAGATCGCCGCAGTGGATCACCGCCTCGGCGCCGGCCGCCCTGGCTTCGCGCACCGCCTGCGCGAGCGAGTCCGCGCGGTCATGGCTGTCGGAGACGATGCAGACTTTCACCGCTGGCTCAAACGAAGGTATCAGCTGACGCGCGCGTCAGCGCGCCGAGTGTCCGGCGAGCTTCACCTCGACCTTCTCGTGCGCGGCAAGCCCCGCGTAGTACTCGCGCAGGATCTCCAACACCTCGGGGCGCGAGAACTCCGCCGGCACCGGCGCGCCCTCCGAGAGCCACTTGCGCAGCTTCGTCCCCGAGACCAGCAACCGTTCCGATTCGTCATGCGGGCAGGTCCGGGCGGAAGCCATGCCACCGCATTGATAGCACCAGAAGGTCCAGTCGATCTTCAGCGGCTGGGTCTCGAGCGCGCCGGCCGGAATCTCGTCGAAGATCCGGTGCGCGTCGAACGGACCGTAGTAGTTCCCGACCCCGGCGTGGTCGCGCCCGACAATCAGGTGCGAGCAGCCGTAGTTCTGGCGGAAGAGCGCGTGCAGCAGCGCCTCGCGCGGTCCCGCATAGCGCATGTCGAGCGGATAGCCGGCCTGCACGACGGTATTTGGAACGAAGTAGCGCTCGATGAGCGCCGCGATCGCGCGCGTGCGCACGTCCGCCGGGATGTCGCCGGGCTTCAGCGCACCGAGCAGCGAGTGGACGAGCACCCCGTCGCAAACCTCGATCGCCACCTTGGCAAGGTACTCATGCGAACGGTGCATCGGATTGCGCGTCTGGAACGCGGCGACCCGCGACCAGCCGAGCGACTCGAAGAGCGCGCGCGTCTCGCGCGGCGTCATGAAGAGCGCCCCGTATTTCTCCGGGAAGCCCCCGGTCGAGAGCACTTTCACCGGCCCGGCGAGGTTCACCTCGCCCTGCTCCATCACCATCTTCACGCCCGGGTGCTCGGGATCGGTGGTCTTGAAGACCATCGTGCACTCGTGATCGCGGTCGATCGCGTACTTCCCGGTCACGCGCAGCGTCGCGAGAATTGCGTCATCGTCGGCGTCGACCAACGCGACGTCGTCGCCGGCGGCAATGGCGTCGGCCGTGTCGCGGTCGGTCGAGAGCGTGATCGGAATCGGCCAGAAGAGCCCGCTCGCGAGCGCCATGCCGTCGCACACCCGCTCCCAGTCGCCCTGCGTCATGAAGCCCTCGAGCGGCGTGAACCCACCGATGCCCAGCATGATGAGGTCGCCCTTCTCCCGGGAGGTGATCCGCACGCGCCGAAATGCACGCGCGCGCAGGAACTCCTCGCTACGGGCAGCGCCTTCGAGTAGCAGCGGCTTGAGCGCGCCCCCGCCGTGGGGGCTGACCAGACCTGACAAGATCCCTCCTGAAATTACCGCGCAAACTCTCCGCCCACGTTGCCGTGCCCGGTGGCGCGGCTATTCTGACGGGTGGGCGTTCCGGCACCCTAAGTGGTTATTTTGATCGATGGATAAGTACCCCTGTTTCGATTGGAGAAATCGGTCACGAGCCAGCGCGGGGCGGGACGCCCGCTCGCGATGCGACGCAGCGGCTTGGTAGTAGACTTGCGCGGTTGATTTCCGTCTCGAGGAGCCATGGACAAGGCAGCCTTCAGAGCCGACACGCGCTACACCCTCGCCTGGAAGGACGCGGCCGGCCGGTGCAGCATTGCGCGGCGGCGGCGGACCTGGGCAAGTAACGCGACGTGAGCGATAACGACCAGTCGGGGGCTGGCGCACCGCTGCGCTGGCTCGTGCTCGTCTCGGTGTTTCCCGTCGAGGACGCTGCGGGACGCATGCTGCTGCTGCGCACGCTCGAGGGCCTGGGCTGCGCGGTGATGCGGGAAGGCGTGTTTCTCCTGCCCGACTCCCCGCTCAACCGGGCGAGCTTCCAGCGCCTGGCCGATCACATCGCGCGCGCCAAGGGTGACGCGTGGATGTTTCCGGTGAGCGTGGAGAGCGCCCAGCAGGCGAAGCAGTTTCGCGCGATGTTCGATCGGAGCGGCCGATACGCCGAACTCATCAAGACCACCGAGGGGCTCAAGGCCGGGTTTGGCGTCTCCGACCCGACCGCGATCGGGCAAGTGCTCGCCAAGCAGCGCCAGGAATTCGAGACGATCAGCGTCCTCGATTTCTTCGTCTCGCCGCTGCGGCAGCGCGCGGAGCGGGCGCTGACCGAAATGGAAGAATCGGTCCGCAACCTGATGTTTCCGGACAATGGCGACGCGGACCCCAGCGGCACCGGCAAGCCTGCGACGCGCTCGAAGCGGCAGTACTTCCGCCGCGCATGGGCCACGCGGATACCGCTGTTCGTCGACCGGCTGGCGAGCGCCTGGCTGATTCGCCGTTTCATCGATCCCGAGGCCACCTTGCTGTGGCTCGACAAACGCCAGGCGTGCCCCGCGACCGCGGTCGGATTCGGATTCGACGGCGCGTCATTCGCCAATTCCCGGACGCGCGTCACCTACGAGGAATTGCTCGGGTCCTTCCGCCTCGACCGGAACGCCGGGCTCGTCAAGATCGGCCAGCTGGTGCACGCGCTCGATGCGGGCAACCGGCAGGTTCCGGAGGCGGCAGGGGTCGAGACGCTGTTGGCCGGCGCGCGGCGCCGCGCATCGAACGAGGACGAACTGCTGCGCGAGAGCGAGCGCACCTTCGACCTCCTCTACGAGGCCTACTACGAGTTGCCCCGGGACGGCAAGGGGAAGGCGTGACGCAGGAAATCAGCGGCGGCGCTTGAGCTCGGCCGCATACCGCTTCTGCAGCTCGCGCAGACGGGCGTCGACTGCCGAGAGAACGAAGAAGTCCGCGTCGCCTGCCTGCTGAGCCAGCCGCAGCTGCTCGATCGCGGCCGACAGGCCGCCTTTGAGCAGGTACGCTTCGGCGAGCGCACGGTGCTGCTCGGCCCGCTTGCCGAGCTCGGAGTACGCACGGGCCTGCAGTCCGTAGAGTTTCGGATCCTGCGGAAACTGCCTGGTCAGCTGGACCAGCATGTCCAGCGATTCCCGCGCCCGCCCGACGGACAGCAGCGCGTCCGCATAGTCATAGGCGACGCCCGTATTCTCAGGGTACCGCTTCCGGGCCGTGGCCAGGATATCGATCGCTCCGGCGCGGTCACCCGACGCGAGCTTGACGCGGGCCGCGAGCGTCTCGAGCATGGGGTGCCGCAAGCCGGCCTGGCGTGCCGCCCCGATTTCGCCGGCGGCCGGATCAGGCTGCTTGCCCCGCAGCAGAGCGGCCGCATAACCATAATGCACGGCCGCCTCATCGGCGTATCGCCGCTCCTTGAGCACGTCGCGGAAAAACGCCATGGCGTCCTCCGGCGATCCCGTTTCGGCACGCAGCTTCGCGCGCACGAGGCCGAACTCGACGCTGTCGCGGAGTTGCCGGAAGCGCGTCTCGAGCGCCCGGTTCTGCATGTCCGCGATCCGGTCGCTCGTAAGCGGGTGCGTGCGCAGATAGCCGGGCGCATTGTTCTCATAGAGCCGGGTGGAACGCTGCATCCGCTCGAAGAAAGCGGGCATGCCGTGCACGTCGAAGCCGGACTCGTTGAGGATCTGGAAGCCCACCCGATCCGCCTCGCGCTCGAAGTCGCGGCTGTAGGAGAGCGCGGCCTGGAGCGGCGCGGCCTGGCTCGAGACCATCGCCGCCTGTGCGATCTGGGGGTTCGAGCTGGCTGCGAGTATCGCCAGCGCAAGCGCCGCGATGCTCGCGACCTGCAGTTGATTCTGCAGGTCCACCATGCGCGCCATGTGGTGCTGCTCGATGTGCGCAATCTCGTGCGCCACGACCGATGCGAGCTCCGATTCCGTCTGGGCGGTCATGACAAGCCCGGAGTGAATGCCGATGTAGCCCCCGGGCAGCGCGAATGCGTTGACCTGCGGGTTGCGTATCGCGAAGAATTCGTATTTCCGCCGGCTGACCGACGCCGCGCCCGCCATGCGCTGGCCGAGCGCCTGAACGTACCCCGAGATCTCCGGATCGTCGATGTAGTCCGGATCGCCGCGGATTTCGCGCATGATCGCCGCGCCGATCTCGCGCTCCTCCGCCGCCGACAGGGCTGCCTGGGCGGACTCACCAAGATCGGGGAGATTCTGGGCAGGCGCCGGCGGTGCGAGCAGGACCAGGCCTGCCAGCAGCGGGCCGGCCAGCAAGCCGCAAATGGACCGTCGCATATGCCTATGATACCCGCCCGACCGGAGGGTTCCATCGCGCGGGCGGACGCTCGTCCGGATCGCGTTTCGGCCGGGCAAGCGGTCGATCGCCCCGCCGCGTGGGGCATAATCACGGGTGCTCCTCCACCCCAGGAACCGGGATGAAACAGCCGGGATGAAACAGCCGGGATGAAACAGCCGCTCACACACTTCGATGCGCACGGTGAGGCCCACATGGTCGACGTCGGCGACAAGACCGAGACCCACCGCGTGGCCCGGGCGCGGGGCGTGATCGTCATGCGGCCCGCGACCTTCGAGCTGGTTCGCGCAGGCGGCGCCAGGAAAGGCGACGTGCTCGGGGTCGCGCGCATCGCGGCCATCCAGGCAGCGAAGCGTACCTCCGACCTCATTCCCCTTTGCCATCCGATCGCCCTCACGCGGGTGGGCGCGGAGTTCGAGCTCGATGCGGCCCGCTCGGCCGTAACTTTGACCGTGACGGTCGAGACGTTAGGCCGCACCGGCGTCGAAATGGAGGCGCTCACCGCGG
>JAABRB010000234.1 GCA_011391185.1 Betaproteobacteria bacterium | reverse complement strand
CGTGTCCTTCAGGCTCTCGCCGCCGGGCGGGGCGACGTCATAGGAGCGGCGCCACTTGTGTACTTGTTCCTCGCCCCATTTCTTGCGGGCGTCGTCCTTGTTCAGGCCGACGAGATCGCCGTAGTCGCGCTCGTTCAAGGCCTGGTCCTTGAAGACCGGGATATTCGTCTGCCCCATTTCCTCGAGCATGAGGTCGAGCGTGCGCTGGGCGCGCACGAGCGCCGAGGTGAAGGCCACGTCGAAACGGATGCTCTGTGCTTTCAATTTCTTGCCCGCCGTGCGCGCCTCGACGACGCCCTGCTCGGTCAGGTTCACGTCGCGCCAGCCGGTGAACAAGTTCTTGAGATTCCACTCGCTTTGGCCGTGGCGGACGAGCACGAGCAGGCGTTCGGTCATCGGCGAGCCCGATCAGAAATCGGTGAGGCCAAGCACGTCGGCCATCGAGTAGATGCCAGGCTTCTTGCCGCGGCCCCAGCGGGCTGCGACGAGTGCGCCGCGTGCGAACAGCATGCGGTCCTCGGCGATGTGCTTGAGTTCGATCCGCTCATAGGGCCCGGCGAAGATCACCGAATGATCGCCGATCACCGTGCCGCCGCGCAGCGCAGCGAAGCCGATATCGCCGCGCTTGCGCTCGCCGGTCTCGCTGTCGCGGGCGCGCACCGAGTGCTTGGCCAGATCGATGCCGAGGCCTTCCGCCGCGGCGCGGCCCAGCATCAGCGCGGTGCCCGACGGCGCATCGACCTTCTTGTTGTGGTGCATCTCGATGATCTCGATATCGAAATCCGCACCCAGCGTTTTGGCGACGCGCTTGGTGAGCGCGGCCAAGAGATTGACGCCAAGGCTCATGTTGCCCGAGCGAATGATGACGGCGTTGCGGGCGGCGGCCTCGATCTTGTTGTCCTCGACGTGCGTAAGGCCCGTGGTGCCGAGCACGTGAACGATGCGCGCCTGGGCCGCGATGGCGGCGAACGCGGCGCTTGCCGCCGGCGTGGTGAAATCGACGATGCCGTCGGCGGCGGCCGTGAGCGGCGTGGGATCTCCGGTCACCTTGATGCCGCAGGGGGAAAGGCCCGCGAGCGTGCCCACGTCCTCGCCGAAGCCGGGTGCATTGGCGCGCTCGACCGCGCCGGCGAGCGCGAAGCCCGGCGTCTCCAGAATCGCGCGCGCGAGCGCGCGGCCCATCCGGCCGCCGGCGCCGGCGATGACTAGTCGCATGTCGGACATGGAATCCACCTTCTTTGCGCCGGTATAACGCGCGCAATCAGGCGGGGGAAGCAGAACCCCAAATCAGGGTTGAGGGCCTTCGTAGCCTTCGATGATGATCAGATCTCCGCTGGAGGCGCCTTCGCGCAGCTTCAGCGCCGCCTTGTATTCGGGCGAGCTCCAGCAATCGAGCGCGGCCTGATAGGTGGGGAACTCGATCACCACGTTGCGGCCGCGGCTGTTGCCCTCATGGGCCTCGAACTTGCCACCACGCACGAGGAAGCGAGCGCGGTATTTCTTGAAGGCGACGCCATTTTGGGCTCGGTAGTTCTCGTAGGCCTTCGCATCCAACACCTCGAAGCTCGCAACCCAATAGCCCTTGGGCATCATTCTCTCCCTATTTCAGCGCAGCTTCGATTTCGGCGACGATGGCTTGCGCCGCGGCCTTGCGGTCCTTCGCCTCGATGACCGGCCTGCCGACCACGATGTGATCGACCCCGGCCTTGATCGCGGCGGCTGGCGTCATAACCCGCTTCTGGTCGCCCGCAGCTACGCCCGCTGGCCTGACGCCCGGCGTTACGATCAGCATGGACTTGCCGGCCGCGCGCCGAAGCTCGCCGGCCTCCAGCGGCGACGCGACCAGCCCGTCGATGCCGAGTACTGCGGCCTGCTCGGCGCGGCGCAGCACCAGATCGCGCACGCCGATGCTATAGCCCGACTCCTTCAGGTCGGCGTCGTTCCACGAAGTCAGCACCGTGACCGCCAAGAGCTTCAAGCCGCTCTTGCCGCGGCCCTCGACCGCTGCCTTCATCGTCGGCGGGAAGGCGTGAACGGTAAGAAAGGTCGCGCCGAGCGCGGCGGCCCGCTCAGTCGCGCTGGACACGGTGTTGGCGATGTCGTGCAGCTTGAGATCGAGAAAAAGCTTCTTGCCGGAGCGGGCGAGCGAAGCTGCGAATTCGAGTCCGCCGGCGAGCACCAGCTCATAGCCGACCTTGTAGAAGGTGACCGTATCGCCGAGATCGGCGACCGTCTTCTCGGCCTCCGCCACGCTCGGCAAGTCGAGCGCTACGATCAGGCGGTCGCGAGCGGATCGGGTCACGGGGTCCTCATTCAGATATCGGCATTGGCGAGCGTAACAAGCCGCTGCACGGAATTGCGCAGCATTTTCGCGAGCGGCTCTTCCTTTAGATCGCCGGCGGCGTCGAAGGCATATTGGGCGTCGTGCACCGCCACCTGCTCGGGGATGACGAGGGCGCCGAGCCCAAGCTCCAGCACCTGCCGCAGCGCCATCAACGCGCGATAGCCGCCGCGCCGGCCGTTCGAAGTGGCGCCCAGCGCGAACACGCAATGCTTGAACGGGCTTTTCGTATCGCGGATGCGCGAAACCCAGTCGATCGTATTCTTCAAGAGCGGCGGGAGCGAAGCGTTGTATTCGGGCGTCGCGATGTAAATGCCGCGGTGCGCAAGCATCATGTCGTGCAGTTTCCTCGCCGCCGCCGGCGCGCCCGACTTCGCCTCGTGATCGGCGTCGAACAACGGCATCGGATAATCGGCAAGTGAAATCAAGCTCGCCGCCATATCCATGCGCACGAGCTCCTTGAGCGCGGCGCCGGCGAGCTGCGCGCTGAACGATCCGCCGCGGATCGAGCCGGCAAAAACGAGAACCCGCGGTTCAAGCATTTTCGGCGGCGCGCTTCAGCGCGCACTGCGATAGACCCAGACCCGGGCCGGTGGGAAATTGCGCCAGATGCGCGGCGAGGAGCCGATCGCGTAACGGCCCGGCCGCGGCGGGATCGGCGATACCGGCCCATAGCTGAACTGGATGAAGGGCGCGCCGTGGGAAAGCAGGCGAAACGCGGTCTCGAGCAACCGCACGCGTGCGATCAGCGGCCGCGTCAGCAGCGGCAGCCCCGAGACGACGGCCGCGAGGGGCTCGTGGACGACGTCCGCGAGCGTATGGCGCAGCCGATAGGCGTCGCCACGCACGACATTGATACCGGGCCAGCGCTTCTTCAGCAGATCGCAGAATTGCGGATTGAATTCGACCAGCACGAGCCGCTCGGGCGCGATGCCGCGGGCAAGCAGCGCCGCGGTCAAGGCGCCGGTGCCCGGGCCGAGCTCGACGATGGGGCCCGGGATGCCGAGGTCGACCTCCGCGGCCATGGCGCGCGCGAGCTCCGGGCCCGATGGCGAGATCGCCCCCATGCGCAGCGGGTCCTGCAGCCAGGAGGAAAGGAACCGGGCCTCGTCGTTCAGACGAAGTCGCGGCTTTTTCGAGCTCACGGGCTGCAACATGGGAAAAGCATCCCCCGGGTGCGAGCGGGATACAAGGCGTTACTCCCGCGCGCGAGGCGCGGTCAAGGTTGAGCCTCGAATCATTCCTTGAGCCCGTCGAAGAATTCGCGAACCCGCGTGAAGAACCCGCTGGTTTCAGGCTGGGTTTCCTTCGAGCTCTGGCTCTCGAACTCCTTCAAGAGCTCGCGTTGGCGCTTGTTGAGCTTCTGCGGCGTTTCGACCGCGACCTGCACATACATGTCGCCGCGCGCCTTGGAGCGCAGCACCGGCATGCCCTTGTTCTGCAGCCGGAAGCGCTTGGCGGTTTGCGTGCCTTCGGGAACCTTCACGCGGCTCTTGCCGCCGTCGATGGTCGGCACTTCGAACTCGCCGCCGAGCGCCGCCGTCACCATGGAGATGGGCACCCGGCAGTGCAGGTCCGCGGCTTCGCGCTGGAAGATCGGATGCGGCGCGAGCGACAGGAATATGTAGAGATCGCCCGCGGCCCCGCCGCGCAAGCCCGCCTCGCCCTCGCCGGCGAGACGGATGCGGGTGCCGTCCTCGACGCCGGCCGGCACGTGCAGCTCGAGCGTACGTTCCCTGGTCATGCGGCCGGCGCCGCCGCAATTGGTGCAGGGCTGCTCGATGACGGAGCCGCGGCCCTGGCAGGTGGGGCACGCGCGCTCCAGCGTGAAAAATCCTTGCGCGTGGCGGATGCGGCCGCTGCCGCCGCACGAGCGGCAGGTGACCGGCTGGGTGCCGGCCTTGGCGCCGGAGCCCGAGCAGACTTCGCAGGTCACGCTGGTGGGCAGCTTCACCTGCGCGGTCTTGCCCGCATAGGCGTCTTCGAGCGTGATCTCGAGATTGAAACGCAAGTCCGCGCCGCGCTCGCGGCCTGGGCCGCGGCCGCGCCGGCCACCCATGCCGAACAGGTCGTCGAAAATGTCGTGGAAGGCGGAGGTGAAATCGCCGCCGAAGCCGGCCGTCGTGCCCGCGCCGCCGTGCTCGAAGGCGGCGTGGCCAAAGCGATCATAAGCCGCGCGCTTCTGATCGTCCTTCAGGACGTCATAGGCCTCGTTGATCTCCTTGAAGCGATGCTCGCAGGCCGTATCGCCCGGATTCTTGTCCGGGTGCCATATCATCGCGAGCTTGCGGAACGAGGCCTTGATCTCGTCGTCCTTCGCGGTGCGGGCGAGCTCGAGGATTTCGTAATAGTCGCGCTTGGCCATGATGCCGCCGGTCCGTCAGGCCGCAACTGAAACGCCGACCCCCGGGACCAGCCCGGGGGTGAGGGATATGTCTCGTGCGGTGGCCATGAACCGCGCGTCGAAGCTCAGGCCGACTTCTTGTTCTTCTTGTCGTCGTCGACCTCGGTGAACTCCGCGTCGACGACGTCCTCCTTCTTGGCACCGGTGCCGTCGGCGGGTCCGCCGGGCTGGCCGCCGGAAGCGTCGTCGCCGCCGGGCTTCTGCGCGTACGCGGCTTCGCCGAGCTTCATGGAGACCTGGGAGAGCGTCTGGGTCTTGGCCTGGATCGCGCCTACGTCCTCGCCCTTGGCCGCTTCCTTAAGGTCGGAGAGCGCGTTCTCGATCGCGGTGCGGTCGCCGGCCGAGACTTTCTCGCCATATTCTTTCAGCGATTTCTCGGTCGCGTGCACCAGCGCATCGGCCTGGTTCTTGGCCTCGGCCAGCGCGCGGCGCTTCTTGTCGTCGGCGGCGTGGGCCTCGGCGTCTTTCACCATCTTCTGGATATCGGCCTCGGAGAGGCCGCCGGAAGCCTGGATGCGGATCTGCTGCTCCTTGCCGGTGCCCTTGTCCTTGGCCGAGACGTTGACGATGCCGTTGGCGTCGATGTCGAACGTGACCTCGATCTGCGGCACGCCGCGCGGCGCGGGCGGAATGCCGACCAAATCGAACTGGCCCAGCACCTTGTTGTCGGCCGCCATTTCGCGCTCGCCCTGGAACACGCGAATGGTGACCGCGCCCTGACTGTCCTCGGCGGTCGAGAACACCTGGCTCTTCTTGGTCGGAATGGTCGTGTTGCGATCGATCAGGCGCGTGAAAACGCCGCCGAGCGTCTCGATGCCGAGCGAGAGCGGCGTCACGTCCAAGAGCAACACGTCCTTGACGTCGCCCTGCAGCACGCCGGCCTGGATCGCCGCGCCCATCGCGACCACTTCGTCAGGATTGACGCCCTTGTGCGGCTCCTTGCCGAACAACTGCTTGACCACTTCCTGCACCTTGGGCATGCGGGTCATGCCGCCGACCAGCACCACTTCGTTGATCTCG